>CAZOBD010000017.1:0-39301 GCA_964577665.1 uncultured Hyphomicrobiales bacterium | reverse complement strand
GGGATGAATGTGCAGGCATGTAGGCATGTTCTGCGTTAATCAAAGTGTAAATATCGCCCTTGTTCTTTATCATCTCGGAAACGGTATCTACACAGCGTGTTACTTCGCCTTCACCTAAAAACTGGGCGCCCGCGATTCTCAGGTTGTTTTTATCGTAAATAAGCTTTGCAAAAATAACTTTGTGGTCGGGATGGTATTCCGGCCTGTCGTACCATGTTCCTTCTACGCTTTCTACATCCATCCCGCGTGCTTTTGCCAGAGTTTCGGAAAAACCTGCCGCTGCAACTGTGAAGCCGAATACTTTCATGGAAATAGCGCCGGAGCTGCCAAAAAACTCATCTTTCAGTCCGGCTATCGAGTTTGCAATTACTCTCCCCTGCCTGTTTGCCAGCGAGCCGAGAGGCAGATAGCAGGGTCTTCCGGTAACAAGGCTGTTTATTTCCGTGCAGTCTCCGCCTGCCCAAATATCGGGGATATTTGTTCTCATTTGAGAATCTGTTTTGATGCCGCCGAAATCTCCTGTTTCGATTCCTGCTTCCTTCGCAAGTGTAGTTTCGGGTTTTATGCCGAGGCAGAGAAAGAGATAATCTGCTTCGTATTTTTTCCCGTCATTTGTATAAACGACCGGACTGCCTTCGGTGCTGAGTTCTACTTTGTCCACCATTGTGTTCAAATGGAAATTGATGTCATTTTCCTCGAAATATTTTTCGAGAAGGCGGGACATTTCAGTATCGAGGCATCCGGGAAGAAGTCTGTTTTCTTTCTCAATCAAGGTAGTATCAATGCCCCAGAGGGTAACAAGAGCCTCGGCAAGCTCGCACCCGATGTAGCCGGCGCCGATGATAACGGCGCTTCCCGCCTGTCCGGTCTGAGCTTTTTCACGAAATCTTTTTGCGTCCAAAGGATTGTGGAAAGTGGAAATATTTTCCGATTCGGGGCATGGAAAAGGAGCCTTCGCCGCTTTAGCTCCGGTCGAAATTATAAGGAAGTCATATTCAAGTTTATTGATTTCTCCCTTTTGAAGATCTTTAATTTCTATATATTTTTCCTTAGTGTTTATGCTTACGGCTTCAGTATTTGTAAGAGTTCTTATGTCTTTTACGTTTTCAAAATAATCCTCATCGCGGATGACTCCGAAGGGAGTTTTTGCCAAATCATAAAAATCATCTACATCGCCCGATGCAAACATGGGCATACCGCAGGCACCGTAAGAAACAAAACTTCTTTTTTCAATGATTGTTACATCATAATCGTGATTTATTCTTTTCAGCCTTGCTCCTGCTTTGCATCCTGCAGCCATACCGCCTATTATTACAACCTTATTCATCTGCATTTCCGTTATATTAATGAAAAAAATGAATCAAAAAAAATGTATGAGATTCTGAAATAAATTCAGAATGACAATATTAGATTCTGTAAATTAAGGTTTTTAGGTCATTTTCCCAAAAATCAGCCGTAGTACCATTTATCTAAATTGCTTAAATGAACTTGAGCTTTTTTCAGGTGATTACAGCCTGAAATTTTAAAAGAGCAGTCAAACTGCAGAAGTTTTTTTAAAACTCAAAAAGATTTTTCAGCCGAAATTATGAATATTAATTAAAATCTTTTATATTACAGCCCTGCATATAATAGTAATGCAATTGAAATATGAAAAAATTTTACTCAGCCAAAAAAAATCAGGTCGGCAGCAGCGGCAAAAAAACCTTTATTTTTAAGGAAAGTTTATACATTGTACTTCCTGTTCTGCTTACCGTCGTTCTTTTTACGGCTTCCTTTTACTTTCTCACTATTCCGCTTTTGGAAAAAAGTCTTATGAACGAGCGTCAGAATCTTTCCCGTGATATGGTCTCTGTTGCGTTAGATATCTTAGAGCATCACAGGATAATGACAGAAAGCGGCGACCTCGACCCTGATGAAGCACGCCTGAAAGCTAAAGAACATCTAAAACAGATGCGTTACGGTCCGGAAAATAAGGATTATTTCTGGATACATAATACCGGTACGAAAATGATAATGCATCCTTTCAGAGCAGATTTGGAGGGACAAGATATATCCGATTTCCGCGATGTGAAAGGCAAAAGGCTGTTTTCGGAGATGGTTACCCTTGTCAATAAAAACGATTCGGGTCAGATAAAGTATTACTGGCAGAAGCACGGCGATTCCACACAGATTGTTCCCAAACTCTCCTTTGTAAAGCTATATGAACCATGGGGCTGGATAGTCGGAACCGGTATTTATCTTGATGATGTGGGAGCTAACATTGCAGCCATCAGAAACAGGCTTATTGAGGTAAATGCCGTGCTTTTTTTGCTTATTTTACTGCTGTCCGCCTTCGTGATATACCGCAGCCTTAAAGAAAAGGAAAATACAATAAAGCAGAGAGACTATCTACAGAGCATAATCAGCGGAATGCCAATTATTGTCTGCGGTTTAGACAGTGAATATCAAGTCCGTTTTACCAATCCTGCCATGGAAAGTATATTGAAATGGCAGTCTGACGATTTAAAGGGAGAGCATATATCCGAGCTGATTTCCGACGAAGAATACAAACAGGAGTTTAAAGAAAAAATTGGCGGAGAGGGTTTAAAAAATTTCGACATTCCATGCCGCATTAAAAACGGCGGTGAAAAGATAATAACATGGAATACAGTGGAAATTTTCAATAAAAAAGGAAAAATTGAAGAAATACTATGCTTTGGGTATGACGTTACCGAAAAAATAAATACCGAAAAGGAATTGATTTCCGCTAAAGAAAGAGCTGAAGAAAGCGACCGCTTGAAGTCAGCTTTTCTGGCTTCTATGTCCCACGAACTGAGAACGCCGCTGAACTCAATAATTGGTTTCAGCGAAATTGCAGGCAAAGATTCAAAAGTCGGAGATTTACTGGACTTTCTAAAGACAATAAACCTCAAAGGAAAGGAACTCCTTTATCTGATAGAAGACACTTTCAGTATAGCGCTGCTTCAGACGGGCAGGGTAAAACTGCGGACAGAAGAATTTTCACTGCATGATTACTTCAGCCAGCTTGCCGTTTATGTAAATCAGATATCCGAAGCATATTCAAAAAATGAAATACAAGTCATAATCCCTGATACTGAGAATTTGACCCTGTATCTGAAAACTGACAAAAGCAAGCTCAATCAGGTGTTTATCAATCTCTTGAAAAATGCTTTCAAATTTACCGAAAAAGGAAGTATAGAGTATGGATATTTTCTTAAAGGGGATACGATTACATTTTATGTAAAAGATACCGGTATAGGCATACCCGAAGACAAGCAGAGCATCATTTTTGAAAAATTTCGTCAGGCAGACGATTATGGCGAGCAGTTTTACGGAGGCACAGGTTTAGGTCTGGCTATTTGCAAAGACCTGATGAAACTTCTTAACGGAAGAATAGATGTGGAATCGCAGCCCGGTAAAGGCAGCACTTTTTATTTCGAGTTGTATGATGCCCTGACAGAAAAAAAGTCAATAAATGAAGGTGACAGAAATAATAAAGAAGAAAAATATAACTGGAAAAATAAAAAAATATTAATAGTGGAAGATGACGAATCGAATTACAAATACCTTTACCATCTTTTAAAAAAATATAATGCCGTTTTGATACATGCCTGGAACGGACTGCAGGCTTATGACATAATAAAGGATGAAGACGGAATAGCAATGATACTGATGGACTTAAGGATGCCTAACATGGACGGTTTTACGGCTACAAAAGAGATAAAGCAGTTAAAACCGGATATACCCGTTATAGCACAGACTGCATACGCTTTTCAAAGGGATATAGACCAAGCCCTAAAAAGCGGCTGCGACGATTATGTAATTAAACCGATAAATGAGAAAGACCTTTTAACTCTTATTGACCGGTACATAAAAGCTGATGCATAAAACCGCATTAACCTTAATCGGCAATTCCTAAATGTATTGTTCGTCTAAGTATAAAAATATTTACGAAAGGCAGAACACTATAAGATGAACGGATACAGAAATATGGGAAATTTTGGCGGATACAGTCTCTTTCCGCCGGTGATAAAGGGTTTGATAATAGCAAACGCGGCAGTCTTTTTTTCACAGCATTTTTTTCTTAAGTTTTTATCTGTGGGAGGGGACTCACTGTCCGACTTTTTTTTCTACTGGATGGCGCTTTTTCCAATAGGAGAAGGATCAAATTTTCAAATTTGGCAGATAATAAGCTATCAGTTCCTTCACGGCGGTTTTATGCACTTTTTTTTCAATATGTTCGTGCTTTGGATGTTCGGAAGGGAACTGGAAGAAGTATGGGGAGGCACAAAGTTTTTGGTGTTTTATCTGCTGAGCGGCATAGGAGCCGCCGTGGTACAGCTTTTAATCAGCCCATTGTTTTCCAGTGTAGCTCCCACTGTGGGAGCCTCCGGCTCTGTAATGGGTATTATGGCCGCTTTTGCACTTATGGATCCTAACCGCAGCGTACTTATTTTTCCAATATTCATACCCGTTAAAATAAAATTCGTAGTTATATTTTTAATTGCCGGAGACCTGCTTATGGGACTTCTTTCTACAAACAGTATGGTAGCGCATTTTGCACATCTCGGCGGAGCTGCGGCAGGTTATTTTTTATATAAGTACGGAGACGATACCGGCGTTTACCGGTTTTTCAGTAAGCTATTTGGCACTAAAGAACCCGGTCATTCAGACAGCTTTGCATCATTCAGCAATAAGAATGTTTATGAGGATACATCCTCAAGCTGGGGCAGACCACGCAATCCGTTTACAAATCCTTTTCGCGAAAAGGAAGCGCCGCCTAAGCAGGATGCTCAGCCCGGCAGTACGATAAACGTAAACGGAGAGGAGATCACTCAGGCAAAAATAGACGAAATACTCGATAAAATCTCTGCCGCCGGCTATCAGAGCCTTACTGAACGCGAAAAGAAAATTCTTTTTGAACTCAGCCAGAAAATTAAGTAACTATTATGGTGTAATAATGAACAATTCTATTACAAAAGATATGCTGTATGAAGAAATTAAAAATCTTCCTGAAAGTCTGAGAGGTGAGATTTATGATTTTATATGTTTTTTGAAAATCAAGAAAAAGCAAAGCTTTGACAAATTAAGCATTACTGAAAAACATTATACTGAGGATTCATTTTCAGAAAAGAATAGTGCAGCATTAACTGATCTTTTTAATATCATTGATATGTTTACTTCTGATTTTATGGAAAGAAGAAATCAGCCGGCCGAACAACAAAGAAACTTATTCGAATAATGAAATACATGCTTGATACGAATACTTGTATTTATATAATCAGGAAAAAACCACCTGAAGTTTTCAGCAGGCTTCGTAGAATGAATTTGAATGAAATCTCATTGTCAGTAATTACATTATCTGAATTGTATTATGGTGCAGTGAAAAGCAGTAATTATACAAAAAATCTTATAGCTTTAAAGAATTTTATTAAACCTTTCTGTGTTTTTGATTTCGATTTTAGTGCGGTTGAAGAGTATGGTCATGTAAGATCTCAATTAGAGAGAAAAGGACTTCCCATTGGTCCCTTAGATACTTTGATTGCCGCACATGCAAAAAGTTTAAATCTAACTCTTGTAACAAATAATGAAAAAGAATTTATCAGAGTAGATGATTTAAAAATTGAAAATTGGATAAATAAGACATAAATGACTAATCCTCACATCCCGGTTTCTTTCAAGCGCAGGCAGAGCCGCCCGGTTATGGTCGGCGGGATACAGATAGGCGGCGGTGCACCTGTCAGTGTCCAGACTATGACCAAAACAAAAACCGCAGACGTAAAAGCCACATTAGAGCAAATAGTCCGCTGTAAGGAAGCAGGTGCGGATATTGTACGCATTACTGTCAACGATAAAGAAGCCGCCGAAGCCGTCAGCGAAATTGTCCGGCTGTCTGAAGTGCCGATTGTTGCCGATATTCATTTCAACCACATTTTTGCGATTAAGTCCATTGAAGCAGGCGTTGCAAAAGTGCGCATCAATCCCGGAAATATTGGCAGCAAGGACAGAATCCGCCAGGTGCTCGAAAAAGCAAAAGAGCGGGGCATTCCCATCAGAATAGGCGTGAACTCGGGCTCGCTGGAGAAAGATATTTTGGAAAAGCACGGCTATCCCTCTGCAGAAGCTCTTTTTGAAAGCGCCATGCGGCATGTGAATATAGCCCGAGAATTCGGTTTTGAGGATATTATCATTGCAGTAAAATCTACAAGCGTTGCCCTTATGATACAGGCATACCGTATGATTGCCCGCGAAACCGATTTCCCTCTGCATCTCGGAGTAACCGAAGCAGGCTCTTTCACCGGCGGCACTATAAAGTCTTCCGTTGGCATCGGCACATTACTTGCCGAGGGCATCGGCGACACAATCCGCGTTTCCCTGACCGACCAGCCTGAGCGCGAAGTGGAAGTAGGTAAGCAGATACTCCGAAGCCTCGGCATGGCACAGCGCGGCGTGGAGATTATTTCTTGCCCCACATGCGGAAGGCTCGAAGTTGACCTTTTCAAAATAGTAAAAGAACTTGAAACAGCGCTGAAAGGAGTGAAAAAAAACATTCAAATCGCCGTGCTGGGCTGCGCCGTAAACGGACCCGGCGAAGCAAAGGAAGCGGACATAGGCATAGCCGCCGGAAAGAACTCCGCCCTCCTTTTTAAAAAGGGCAAAGCCGTAAAAAAAATAAAAGAAAGCGAAATAATCAGCGAAATAGTGCGCGAAGTGGAGATGTTTGAAGAAAATTAAGACAGGAATCATTATCAAAAAAAATAATTATTTTCAATCATTAAAACTTAGAAGCACTCCCGTTAATTCACCTATAACAGGACTGTATTTAATCCAGATAAACAGCCCATAACCTGAATTCTTGTCATCCAAAGATTTTTTCAAATTAACTTTTTTCGGTCTTTCAGCGAAATTTCTTATATTTGCCGGAATGATTTGTAAATATTAATATAAAAAAAGGCAAAAGGAAGATATGGCGGGAGAAAAAAAGAAAAAAGCCGGGTTGAAGGATTTTCCCTTTAACTACTGGGTAACGATTATGTTCGAGTTCTTTGAAAGAGGCTCGTATTACGGCATGATGAGCGTACTTTCGGTTTATATGACCGACGAGCTTGGTTTTGGCAAGGAGCAGGTAGGCATTATTAAAAGTACAATACAGCCCCTGCTTTATTTCCTGCCTATCATAACCGGTGCTATTGCCGATAAAATGGGCTATAGAAAAACGCTTATGGTGGCTTTCGGTCTGCTCGGATCGGGTTATTTCCTTACCTCCCAGATGGAAAGCTATGCGATGGTGTTTATTTCACTAGTAATCATGGGGATAGGCGCCGGAACTTTTAAACCCGTTATCTCCGGCACTATAGCCAAAGTAACCGACGAGCGCACTTCTACTCTCGGCTTCGGTATTTTTTACTGGACAATCAATCTCGGCGCTTTTCTTTTCCCGTTGATATTAGTTCCTGTCTTAAAAGCAATAGACTGGAGTTACGTAATTATTGCTTCAGCTATCGGCACGGGCTTGATGCTTATCCCGACCATTTTCCTTTACAAAGAACCGCCCCGCGAGGAAATCAAAAAAGAACCCGTGTGGGAATCCATCAAAGAAATTTTCAAAAAAGTAGGCATTGTCTTTATGGACTGGCGCTTTATACTTTTTATTTTCATTTATTCATGGTTCTGGATTTTGTATTTCCAGATGTTCGACAGCGTATTGTGGTATGTAAAGGCATTTGTAGATGCAGAGCCGCTTAATCAGTTCGTACAGCAGATACCCGGTTTGGAAAAATGGAAATTTGACGTAGAGCATGTAACGGTAATTAATGCAGGTACAATTATTCTGCTTCAGCTTTTCATTTCAGCTATTGTCAGCAAGACCAAAGCCCTTCCGACTATGGTTTTCGGCATTGCACTTGGCACTATCGGCATGGCTATCCTTTCATTAAGTGCCAGTATTTGGGTCTTCATGGCAGGTATTATTATCTTCTCAATCGGAGAAATGACCGCCCATCCGAAGTTTATCTCTTATCTCGGCTTGATAGCGCCGCCTGATAAAAAAGCAACCTACATGGGATTCGGATTTTTGTACGGGGTGTTCGGATCCTTTATCGGCGGATATTTAGGAGCATTCCTTTATCTTCGCTTTATCGACTGGCCTATGATAGGCTTCATCCGGCAAAAAATAGCCGCATCGGGAGCTGACATAAAACTTGCCGCAGACGTGCAGATAGCCGAAGCGCTCGAAGCCGCAGAAAAAATCGGTCTGGAAAAAGCAATAGTCTCTGAACATGCCAACACATCCGAACTTTGGCTGCTATTCAGCGGCATCGGCATAGTATGTATCATAGGCTTGCTGGCATATCAGAAGTTCATCGGCACAAGGGATAATTAAAATTATTCAAAATTCTTTTTATAATATTCGGAATTATTCCGTATATTATTGATAATTAGAAATATTCTAAAGGGATATTATGGAAAAAGCAAGATTTGATACCACACTGCCAAAGGAACAAAAAGAATTTTTTGAATATGCCGCCAGATTAGGTGGTTTTAAAACTCTGAGTGAATTCGTTATTACTTCGGCAAAGGAAAAAGCGAAAAAGATAGTTGATGATTATAATGATATTCTAATATCTGAAAGAGACAAAAAAATTTTTTTTGATACTTTAATAAGCAAGATCGAACCCTGCAAAAATCTTGAAAAAGCATTGGCAAGATATAATAAGGCTTTGGAAGAATGAAACAATATGTTACTGAGCTTCTTTCTAAGACTCATAATAGAAATGAATTTAGCTGCGGTAATAAAATACTTGATTTCTATTTACACAAGATAGCCGGACAAGATGTAAAAAGAAAGCTTGCGGCATGCTTTGTTTTAAGTGAGGACTCCGTTTCAATAAAGGGGTTCTATACATTATCAAGTGCAAGTATCCACAGAAACTTGATACCTGGGGAATTTAGAAAAAAGTATATAAAAACTTATGAAAATCTTCCCGTAACTCTCTTAGGAAGGCTCGCCGTAAGTAATAATAATAAAGGGCAGGGAATTGGCGAACTTCTTCTTATTGATGCTTTAAAAAGATGCTTTAATGTTGCAGATAAAAGTATCGGTTCTATAGCAGTTATAGTTGATCCAATAGATGAAAATTCCGTAAAATTTTATGAAAAATACGGTTTTACATTGTTACCGGGCAGCAAAAAAATGTTTATATCCATGATGACTATTAAGAAGCTATTCAAATAAGAAACTTAATATTTTTGGCTCTATCTTAAAAATAGTGGGTAAAAAAATGATAAGTATTATTGAATTGGTAGAAAGTAAGAATAGCCCCGACCTTTAGGTCGGGGTTAAAGAAATATAATCAATTAGGCTTTAGCCCAAATATTATTCTTTTCAAAAATGGCTATTAACGGTAATTTTCTGATATAACTTTCATTTACAAAAAAAAGAGCGGATATTTGGCTAAAGCCCATAGCATTTAAAAATTTCAGTACGGTACCCTGCCTTAAAAGGCAGGGCTATTAATATAGGAAACCAATATTTTTACCCACTATAAATCTGGATGAACCATATTTTTTAGAATATTAGCATAAAGCTTAATTACTAAACCTTACTTTATACGTCAGCGTTTTTTCTTCTCCGGCAGACACATCCACTTTGAAGCGGATTTTGAAGGCATTTACCTTCTCAAAATCTATGTTTGTTTCAAGCACTTCCCAATCTGAATATAGATTTCTGTCTATGTAAACCGCCGCGGTTTCCTTTTTGCGGTTTTTAACGGTGATTTCATAAGTATTTTCCCATAAGGAGCGCCCCAGCTTCTTTGTTTCCACAATCTTTTCGTCTATTCTTATGTCGAAAGCATCGCCGACCCTCAGCTTTACTTTTTCGCTGCGGGGCGTGTGGTCTATTTCGTCCTCGCCGATAAATTCCACATCGCCGCCGTCTGATTTGTACAGGCGGAATTTCCCTTTGGGCATTGGGACTCCCAAATTATTCTTTTCTGAATTTGCAAACTCTATGTAAACGCCGGGTTTGCCGTTTTCATTATTATTGCCAGACGAGTTATAAACAAATCTCTTCTCCACGGAAACATCCCCCGCCTCGAACAATGATATTTGCTTCGTCTCATTATTCCTTATGGTCGAGTTTCTCTGCAGATGATAGATGTGGTACTCGAAAAACTCCTTCTCTTCAAACTGTTTGCCGGCGCCGTCAGCCGTTCTTGCATATTCTAAATTGGAAAACTGCCCGCGCAGACCTTTTTCCTTCACCATATTCACATCGCCGGCTACGAGTTTCAGCTTTGCGTCCTCGTAGGATGCCCCCGACCGGTTGCCGATAGTTACCCAGGCGTTCACATCAGCCTGGCTGTCGTCCTCATTCAGCACCGCCACGTATTCGGCAGACCATCTCATGCCTTCGGTCTGGTAGGTGATCTCCACCTCCTGCCTGCCGGACTTCCTGGAATCGACAATCCACGCCAAAGTCGGTTTAGTGAGCAGACCTTCAGGCAGTTTCGACGCAGCGAGCCTGTAATCTTTATAATCGGGAAGCATTATCACCCCGCCGTCCTTCTGTTCTACCACAATTTTGCTGTTATTAAACGAAAGCAGCCGCCCGCTGAACGTGTCATTTTCCCCTATAAGCGTGATTTCACGGTCAATGTACCTTTGTAAAACCGCATCCATATCTGCGAGGTCATAGCGGTAGTTCTGCTCGAGCACGCTGCCGTTCATTTTCACGTGTACGGTCGTAGGTTTAATTCTGCTTGCAACGCCGGTAACTTCTATTTCGGAAACGCCTTCCTTCATGTCGAACCCGCGGAGGTCTTTTACCACACCGAGATTCTCATTGTAAACGGTTACGCTTACGCTTTTCTGATTATTCTCTTCGCTGTGCAGTTCATAAGCGCTTATGAATAGAACAATTAATATAATGAGTGATTTTTTCATGATTATCTCCTTTTAAAAATATAATTTTAACTATGAACGTAGTTTAAGAGAAAAGATTATGGTTCTTACCCATTTATAGCGGCTACAAACATTAAATTTCATTATTAATAGCCCCGACTAAAAGCCGGTGTTATTTTTAATTTCTACAATTTCGTTAATACTTAATCATATTTATTGCCAACTATTTTTAGATAGAATCAAAAATATTCTAGTTAGAATTTAACAGAAAAATTAGTAATATGACATGATCCATGCACGCTTTGCCGTAGAGCATATGCCTGATGTTCCTTTTTTTATAAATGAAGCATCCAGAAGGCTAAAGAAAGATGGCATATTAGTGATTACCGAATATTACATAGACGAGCTTTTCAGCGAAAATGAGGACTGGAAGCTGTTCAGGCAAAAGGAACTTGAGTTTTATGTAAAGTTTGGTTCACATCCCAGAATATCAACACTTCTTCCAAAATACATGAAAGATGTCGGCTTTGAAAAAGTAGAGTCTTTTTTCAGATATATAAGCCCTTCCACTACAGGCGCTGAGGCATTTTACAGGCTTATAAGAACTTACGCAGCACTTTATAATAATTTGGATAAGAGTGTCTTTACCGATGAGATTAAAAACCGCATTCTCAAATACTGCGAAGAAGCCCAAAAAGACTGTAAGACCGAAGACGCTTTGCTAATAAGTCATACAACAGGAAGAAGAGAGTAATATAGATTTATTAGTCCCGAATTGTTCATTTGAGATTTAGTTATTAAGCTGAATACTCTTGCCTTTATACATAGATAAGATTGAGAGCTTTTTTCTAGATTCTTATACCAAGTTGTTTTCAATACAATTCTTTTCCTCCTATCCATACTCTGTTTGAATACATCTAAACGGAGTTTCGTTCGAAAAATTCATTCAAATCGGGGTTAGGGAATGAGAAATAAGCTTTTTTAAACAACTGAGTATATTTGTGCTTTCCCCAAGATTAGTAGAACTTTAAAAGAAAAAGATATTTTTAATGGCGCTTCAAGAAGTTTACTATCTCCGTATGTCCTTCTTCTTCGGAAATTTGAAGGGCGGTTCTTCCTTTATTGTCTTTTAGTCCGGTTTTGGCATCGTTTTTTACAAGCATTTTTACGGATTTTATGCAGCCCGCTTCGCAGGCAGCCATAAGGGGGGTTCTCCCGTCGCCGGTAACGTTGTTAATATCGGCGCCGTGCTTTATTAAGAACTCAACTAGCTGAGGTTTTTTTAAGCCTGCCGCCATCATAAGAACGGTGTAATTATCAAAACCGTGTATGTTCAGAGGATTTTCAATATCAGAGCCGTGTTCAGCGAGTATCTTCAACACTTTATATCTTCCTTCGCAGCCCTTTATACAGATATTTTCTGCTGCTCTCCGAAAGGCATTTGCGCCGCTTTCTACTTTAGCATGAATATCGGCGCCGCGCTCAAGCAGCAAATTGACAATTACTCCGTTGGTATCGCCCCGTGCGGCATAAATGAGCGGAGTGCTTCCGTCGCGTGAGGCAGCATTAACATCTGCCCCTTTTTCAATGAGGAGTTTTACCAGCCCGGCATGACCGCGGTAGCAGGCAACATTAAGGAGGTAACTGCCTCTTACCTCTTTGTTAACGTCTATTCCGCCTATGATTATTTCTGCGGCTTTGTCGTATTCTTTTAGGTATATTGCTTTTACAGCATCTTCGGGTGTTTGGCCTTTTGCTCCTGAAACGACTATCAGAAAGAAAATGCCCGATAGAGATATTATTATATTTTTCATGACTAAGCTCTGTTTTAAAGTAAACAACTGATAAAGAAAGTAAAGAAATTATTTGACTTATACAAATTTTTCTCATTCGTGTTGTTTTGGTTTAATTTTATTAACTCTCAAATAATCATCCCCTTGTGAGATTTTATCGAATCATGGATGTTTCTTTTCCTATTCTTCTTTTTTCAAAAATGATAATAACTCAAGATTAATCATAATTACGTTAAGATGGGGTTAATCAGATGTTAATATGCTATGAATTAAGCATATAGGAATAAAACTACTTACAAATATTCAAATTGTTTTTTAATTTTGAAGGATTTTGTAATTGCAAAAAGCCAAAAGAAAAAATGAGAAAAGAACAGTATTTTAAAATATTAGATAAATTATATCATAAATCTCCTGTCATAAGGATAGACGAAAACGACAGAATTGTTATCTTCAGCGACTTACACCTGGGGAACCGAAGCAGCCGGGACGATTTTCTTCAAAACTCTGATTCGTTTTATTACATCCTTCAAAATTATTATAATGAGAGAAAATATAAACTATTTCTAAACGGCGATGTGGAAGAACTGTATAAATTTAAAATAAAAAATGTCTATTCGGCATGGAAAAAACTATATGACCTCTTTGAAGAGTTTGACCGGGATGACAGACTCTGCAAAATAATTGGTAATCACGACTATGATCTAAACAGAGTGAAATTTCCGGATCTGAATAAAAAAGCTCATAAGGCAGTAAGGCTTAGCTACAATGACAATCCTATTTTTATTTTTCACGGCCATCAGACAGCAGGCATTTTCGAGCAGTACAACATGCTTGCTTATCTTTTTGTACGCTATATAGTAAGGCCTCTTGGCATTAAGAATCCGACATTCTCTATGTCTAACCGCGAGCAGTTTTTGACTGAAATACGCGCCTATCAGTATGCAAGCAGCCACAAGCTGCTTACAATTTTAGGGCATACACATAGACCTCTGTTTGAATCGTTGTCTAAATTCGACGATTTGAAGATGCGTATCGAAACTCTTATCAGGAAGTATTCCAAAGCTAATTCAAAACAAAAACATGCTATTGAAAATAGGATTAAAGAACATAAAGATGAGTTGAGAAATCTTTTGCAGTCAGACCGCGACGAAAGCATACGCAGCAGTATATATGATGAAAGCCTGCTTATACCCTGCCTTTTCAACTCAGGCAGCGTTATAGGCAAAAGAGGTTTTACCGGCATAGAAATATCAAAAGGGAAGGTATCTCTTGTTTACTGGTTCGACAGGAAAAGAAGCAAGCGTTATCTGGACTATAAAAAAGTGAAATCAAAGCAGTTCCAAGACACAGATTATTTCAAAGCCATCCTGAAGAGGGAAAGTCTGGAATACGTGTTTACCAGAATTAAACTTCTGGCTTAAAGTCATATTACTGATTTAAAATAACAAGGATGCTTGCTCTGCCATTTATATAGGCAAATCAAGCATCCTCGCCTTTAGCAGGCAGGACATCCCTGTCCTAATGAAAATGAAGATGAAAAATCCATGATTAGGGAAAATCATACAAGGGGATGAATATTTGAGAGTTAATGCAAAACAGAGTTTTGAAAGAAAAGCACATTCCCAAATCGGAGTTTGGGAATGAGATGCGAAATGAAAAACGGTAAGAGACCCCACCCCGGCTCTCCCCAAGGGGAGGGAGCAATAAAATCAAAAATTGTCCCCTCTTGAGAGTGGCGTTTCTCCCTCCCTCCCTTACTTGTAAGGGAGGGTTGGGGAGGGATCGAAAATAAACAGATGAACAAAAAATTTTGCATCCGTTCTTATTAATGCAGATTCTACGAACAGCCGCTGGTGGCGCCGCATTCTTCGCATACCGTACAGCTTCCGTTTCGCTTCACCCGCGGCGAACCGCATGCTCCGCATGTTTCTCCGGTATAACCTGCCTGTTTGGCATCGTCGCCGTGTATTTGGAAGCCGGAAGGATTTTTTAGAGTTTCCCCGGCTTTTTTGCCGTTGCCGTTCGCTCCGTTGCCGTTCACAACTTTTCTGTTTTTTACAGGCGGAGCAGGACGGCTTTCTGTAACTGCAACGGCTTCAGCTTCGGTATCGGAGTCCTCGTCTTCTTTTTTCGGTGCGCTGTTGTCTTCGCTGTTTTGGCGGTGCTGCCGCAGTTCCTTCTTCTTGTTTTTCTTTCCGTTTTCATCTACTTCGTCAACTGCTTTTACATGAATGAAGTCTGTCCGGTTCAGATAATCATATCCTAAGGAGCGGAAAACATAGTCAAGAATAGAAGTCGAAGATTTTATAACGTCGTGTCCCTGCACCGGACCGGCAGGCTCGAATCGGGTGAATGTGAAAGTTTCAACTAGTTCATCCAAGGGAATGCCGTACTGCAGAGCTTTAGAGGTAAGCACTGCAAAGCAGTTCAAAAGTCCTTTGAAAGAAGCGCCTTCCTTGTACATGTCAATAAAAATTTCGCCTAAAGCGCCGTCTTCATACTCTCCGGTGCGCAGATATACTTTATGTCCCCCGACATAAGCTTCGCGGACATGCCCGGTGCGTTTTTTGGGCAGACGGTAGCGCTGGGGTTTTCTTCCGTATATCCGCTCGACAATTTTTTCCTGTATTTCGCGTGCGCCTTTTGTTTCATCAAGTGTTTCCTCATCGCCTAAAAGAACTATTTCATCAAGGTCTTCATAATTTGCGGTGTTGAGAGGCTGGGAAAGCTTAGACCCGTCGCGGTAAATCGCTATGGCTTTCAGCATAAGGTTCCACGATTCCATGTAAACCTCTCCTATTTCGTTTACGGATACGCCGTCAGGCATATTAACCGTTTTTGAAATGGCGCCGGAAACGAAAGGCTGTGCTGCGGACATCATTCTTACGTGCCCCATGTAGGGTATATAGCGCTCTCCTTTTTTGCCGCATTTGTTAGCAGTATCGAATACAGGCAGGTGCTCCGGTTTGATGTGAGGAGCTCCTTCTATCATCATAGTGCCGCAGACGTAATCGTTTGCTTCTTCTATTTCATCTTTGGAAAAGCCGAGCGCGGCGAGCATATTGAAGTTCTGGTCATTAAGCTGCTCTTGAGAAAAACCTATCTTTTTGCAGGCTTCCTCGCCTATATTCCACTTATTGAAAACAAATTTGATGTCGAAAGCGCTTTTCAGACTTTTTTCAAGATTATTAATAACCTCTTTGGAAAAGCCTTTTTCGGACAGCGTTTCCCTGTTTATGTGAGGACAGCCCTCGAAACTTTCGGAACCGGTGCTGTATTTTTTTATGTCTTCTATCTGCTTTTCTGAATACCCGAGGTTCTGCAATGCTTTCTGCACTGACCGGTTTACAATTTTAAAATAACCGCCTCCGGCAAGTTTTTTGAATTTTACTATGGCGAAATCCGGTTCTATACCGGTTGTGTCGCAGTCCATTATGAGACCTATTGTCCCTGTAGGTGCAATAACCGAAACCTGAGCATTGCGAAAGCCGTGTTTTTCGCCGAGTTCAAGTGCATTGTCCCATGATTCTCTTGCAGCTCTAAGAAGGTTTTCCGGGCATACTGCCGGATTAATACCCTGTGGTTTTATGGTCAGGTTCTCATATCCGGTATTTTCCGAATTATAGGCAGCTCTGCGGTGGTTTCTGATGACCCGGAGCATGGGTTCTTTATTTATCTCATATTTGGGGAAAGGACCCAGCTCACGGGCAAGCTCTGCAGATGTTTTATAGGACTCTCCCGTTAAAATTGCGGTTATGGCTCCTGCTATGGCAAAGGCTTTTTGCGAATCATAAGGCACACCGCTGACCATCAGAAGGGAGCCGAGGTTTGCATAACCCAGCCCGAGCGTCCTGAAATCATAGCTTTTCCTGGCAACTTCCTTTGATGGAAACTGTGCCATAAGAACTGATATTTCAAGTATGGCAGTCCATATCCTGACTGCATGCTTGAAATCTTCCACCAGAAATTCCTGCCTGTCGTCATCGAAAAACTTTCTCAGATTGAAACTGGCGAGATTGCAGGCAGTGTCGTCGAGAAACATGTATTCGCTGCAGGGGTTGCTTGCATTTATTCTGCCGGAGTTCGGGCAGGTATGCCATTCGTTTATGGTCGAATCAAATTGAAGTCCCGGGTCGGCGCTTTCCCATGCGGACATATTGATTTTCTCCCAAAGGTCACGCGCTTTTACTGTCCTGTATTTCTTTTTATCGGTTCGCCAGACAAGATTCCATTCGGCATTGTCCATTACCGCCTGCATGAAATCGTTTGTTACTCTTATTGAATTGTTAGAGTTCTGGCCGCTTACCGTATTGTATGCTTCGCCTTCGTAATGAGTGTCGTAAGATGCAAAATTAAGATTTGTATATCCCTGCTCTATCAGATTGAGCACTCTTTCAATATAATTAAGCGGTACGCCTCGGTGCAGGGCTTTTTGTATAAGATTGTTAAGCAGTGCGTTCTTTTTTCTGTCGATACCGTGGGCAGATGCCTCGTCGAGTATCGCTTTTAAAAATTTGGAGTTTATCTTCGAGCCTGAGACCAGTGCGGCAACCTTAGCTTCTTCGCGGGCTTTCCAAGTGATAAAATCTTCCACGTCGGGATGGTCTATGTCAATAATAACCATTTTTGCGGCTCTGCGAGTGGTGCCGCCTGATTTGATGGCTCCCGCGGCGCGGTCAAATATTTTCAGGAAACTCATAAGTCCAGACGAAATCCCTCCGCCCGAAAGAGGTTCTTTTTCTCCCCGGAGAGAAGAAAAATTGGAGCCTGTGCCGCTGCCAAACTTGAAAATCCTCGCTTCGCGTGTTGCAAGGTCGAAAATCCCGCCTTCGTTCACCAAATCATCGTTAACGGACTGGATAAAACAGGCATGAGGCTGAGGCCGCGAGTAAGCGTCTTCTGATTCTTTTATTTCATCGGATTCCGGATCTACATAATAATGACCCTGTTTTTTGCCTGTAATGCCGTAGGAGCATTTCAAACCGGTGTTGAACCATTGCGGCGAGTTAGGTGCGCACATTTGGTTCAGCAGCATGTAAACGGTTTCATCATAGAATATTTCTGCATCCTTTTCGGAATCGAAGTAATTATTTTTTTCTCCCCAGCCGCGCCAGCAGTCTGCAAGGCGGTGGGCTACCTGTTTAGCAGAGTTTTCAGAACCTTTTTTAATTTTTCCGTATTTATCTACTATGGGATTGCCTGCATCATCGTATTGCGGCACTCCGGTTTTACGGAAATATTTCTGTGCAAGAATGTCAGCAGCCAATTGTGACCACTGCACGGGTACCTCGACATTTTCCATTTTGAATACCTCTGTGCCGTCGGGATTCTTCAATACGGAAAGTCTCTTCTCGTATTCAAACATGTCGAAAGGACTTTTGCCCTCGACGGTAAAGCGTCTTCTGAATATCATGTTCCCCCTTTGATATATGTTGATGCTGTTGTTTCTAAATATAATAAAGGCATAAAAACGAATAAAATTTTCCTAAAGAACTGCCTAAGCATATCTTAAAAATTTTTAACTTGCATTTTTCTTTGCATAACAGGCGAAAAAGCCTAATGTAAACATAACAAAAAATTCAATTGGCTAAAAAAAAAGTTTTCCAATGCAGGGCTTAAAGTTTTCAACTCCCCCCTGAGTTGTTACTAACAATATGACAAAAGTTTTCCACATTTACAAGAACTTTTTCCACAATTATTTCTAAAAATTTTTTAAGTTTATAGTAAGTATGAAGTTACATTTTGAAAAATATTTTAAAATTTTAAGGTTTTATAAATGATTGAAAATATTGATATTTATCTGTTCAGGCTCGTCAATCGCGGTCTCTCCTGCGGCTTTCTGGACAAATTCATGCCCATTTTGACAAATGTGGAAAACTGGCTGATTGTGTATGTAATTTTATTTGTCTGGCTGCTGTGGAAAGGCGGCAGAGACGGAAGAATTCTTGCAGCCGTTTTAATTGCTACGGTCATTATTTCCGACCAGCTCAACAGCGAAATTTTTAAAAGCATGTTTGACAGACTTCGACCATGCTCCGTATTGGAAGACGTTAACGTTTTGGTAAACTGCGGAAAAGGCAGGTCATTTCCATCATCACACGCAGTTAATAATTTTGCCGCCGCTGTCGTCTTGGGCGCACATTTCAGACAATACAGATGGATTTATATTGCTGTTGCTGCCATTGTATCTTTTTCAAGGGTGTACGTAGGCGTACATTATCCGATGGATATTTTTGCAGGCGCACTTGCCGGCGTAACCATAGGTCTTTTAATGGCTGTGGTTTATAAGTTTCTTGCCCCGTCTTTTAAAAACATAAAGTGATGTGGAAGTGTCAACTGCAGTGAAGTTTTTTATAAAATAATCGTACATCTCTTTCCTTTCTTTTAAGGACTCCATCACGGTTTTGTTATGTCCGTTGAAAATGAATTGGCGCAGCCTGCTTTGTATTACTATCCAGTCTGCGCTTTTAATCTCGTTGAAAATACCGGCTTCCCATTCTGCGGGAGCTCCTTTTCCGAAATACATAGAAGAAAGAGCGTATTTTGATATTCTTCCGGCATCAGTCATTTGATAAAGAGGGTTAGATTCGATGCTCATTATAAGGAGTTTGTCATTTTTTTTAAGATTTTTTTTCAAAACGGAGGCAATTTTCCTTTGCTCTACGGTAATATCTTCCATCGATGAGGGCTTGTCAAAAACAGTAAGGTATTTCTCTCTATCGGCAAAATAATAGTAAGGTGTCAAAGCATAGTATCCGTATCTGACAAAAGGTCCGAAAACGAGGGCAAATATCAAAAACATCGAAAGAATAAATGTTCTCAAACCGAAGCCGTTAGTTCCTTTGAAGACAAGTTTTCCGATTTCATACAGTCCGATGCCGGTAATCATTACCATAGGAAGATAGTATCTTAAATGATGATAAAAATAATACTTCTTCTCAAAAAAAACAGAAGCTAATAAAGAAAAGATAAGAAAAAGGGAAATAAGCAAGAATTCATTTTTTTTGTTAAATGCAATTTTATTTTTACTCAATAAAAAATATAATCCGAAAAAAAATGCAATTGTCAGCAGCAGGGAATATCTTGCGCCGAGATAACCGCCGATTACTTTAATGCTTATTCCCAGATAGCCGATACTCAAAGGAGGATTGTTGGAATAAAACGAAAGATATTTTATAAGATTGAAAAACCCTTCACGCACTTCAGAATCGAACAGCGGCAGAGAAAACAAGAGCATTGCCGCAAGAAAACCTGCTGCCTGCCTGCCTGCTTTCTTAAGAAATTCTAAGATATTGTCAGAATACACAATGTCAAATATTAATATTGGCAGTATAATAATGCCAAAGCTGTATTTAAGTGCGGTAATAAATCCGGCAAGTACCCCTGCCGTAATCTGAGCCGCAGGACTGTTCCCTTTTTTTGCAAGCAGGTATATCAGCCATACTAAAGGCAGGGCAGTTAATCCTTCGCACTGGGTCGTGTTTTCGTAGTTCATCCCTATATAAGCCAAAACATAAATAATAATGGATATATATGCCGGAGCCCGGTTATTCAGAAGTTTTTTCATTACAATCAACAAAGAAATAACCGAGGCAAGCTGCCAGAAGTAATCAAAGAGACGCAAGAAAATCGTATCCCATCCGAAAAGCTCATAAATACCTGCAAAAATATAATATATGAGAGGCGGTTTTACGTCAACATAATCTACATATATCTTACCGCCTTCGGCGATAACTTTTCCCGCGGAGGCGAAGATTGACAGGTCTAAAGATATTGGAAAAAAAAGCAGCGGTACAAGTAAAGCCGCAGCAGTTAATATTATAATTATATCATTTTTTTTCATAAATAATCAGAACAATACTGTTTACATACCAATAAATTAAAAAAAATATTTTTAAATGCCCATTTCAAATTTAAAAAACTTTGAAACGTACATAATATTTTTTAATTTATCTTAGTTTCTCAAGACACCTATAAGCCGATGCGCATAGCAATAGTAAACGACCAGAACATAGCTCTCGAATCCATGAAAAGAGCGCTAAAAAAAGCTCCTGCTGCCGAAATTGCCTGGACGGCATACGACGGCGCCGAAGCTGTCGAAAAATGCGCACAAGACAAACCTGATCTGATATTGATGAATCTAATCATGCCCGTAATGAACGGAGTGGAAGCTACCTGCAAAATAATGCGGGAGAACCCCTGTCCTATTGTGATTGTAACTTCAACCCCCGACAGCCACAAAGATATGGTTTTTGAGGCAATGGGATGCGGCGCCCTCGATGTTGCCGCCACCCCTGTTCTTGATTCATCAGACAGCGAAAAAAGCATAGAAACACTTTTAAAAAAAATCACCCTTATCGGCAAGCTTATCGGTATGGAAATGAATACAAATGATACGTTTAGTTCCCAAAAGCAGGATAAGAATACCTATCCTCTGATTGCCGCAGGCTCATCCACAGGGGGACCTAAAGCTCTCGCCGCCATTTTTAAAAATATCCCTGATAATATCGGGGCATCCTTTGTAATAGTGCAACATGTAGATTCACGTTTTGCAGGTGGGCTCGCAAAATGGCTTGATGAGCAGGTACCGCTCAAGGTCGAAGTAGCCCGGGAAGGCAGTTCACCCATGGAAAACACCGTTCATGTAGCCGGTACTGACGATCATCTGGTGCTGGACAGATTTGGAAAGTACCGTTATGTATCTGAACCCGTTTCCTATCCTTACCGCCCCTCTGTAAACGAATTTTTCAAAAGTCTGTCAAAGCATCATAAAGCTCCCGGATGTGCCGTTATCCTTACCGGCATGGGAAACGACGGTGCTAAAGGAATGTACGAACTGAGACGGAAAGGATGGCATACCATAGCCCAGGACGCTGCAACATCTGTCGTTTACGGTATGCCCAAGGCAGCCGCAGGCTTGCAGGCAGCAAAGGAAATACTGCCCCTGGATAAAATAGCAGATTCAATTTTAATGTTCATAAATAAGAGGAAATAAAATGGCTGATAATTTAGTTTCTACTGTCAGAAAAGATATGAAAGACTATAAAATAACCGTTTTGCTGGTGGACGACCAAGCTTTTGTAGGTGAAACAGTCAGAAGAATGCTGGAAGATGATGAAGTGAAAAATATGCTCGGCGGAAAACAGCTCGATTTCCACTTCTGTCAAGACCCTTCGAGTGCTCTTAAAACAGCAGAAATGATAAATCCTACTGTTATTTTGCAAGACCTTGTTATGCCTGACATCCCGGGCATGACGCTTGTAAAATTTTACAGGGCACATTCTGCTCTGAAAGATGTGCCTGTAATAGTTCTTTCATCCAAAGAAGAAGCAACTACAAAAGCAGAACTTTTTGCAAGCGGCGCTAACGATTATCTCGTAAAACTTCCCGATAAAATAGAGCTTATTGCCCGCATTTTGTATCACTCCCGGGGGTATATCCATCTTCTGGAAAGAAACGATGCATATAAAGCCCTTGAAGCAAGCCGTGCTGCGCTTCTGAAAGAACTTGACAAAGCGGGAAATTACGTTAAGTCTCTCCTGCCGGATGAGATACACGAGGGAGATATAACCACCGTGTGGAATTTCACACCATCGGAACAGTTAGGCGGAGATGCTTTCGGATACCACTGGATTGATGAAGACACTTTTGCCGTTTATCTTTTGGACGTTTGCGGACACGGCGTCGGTTCTGCATTAATGGGAGTATCGGCATTAAATTCTCTTCGTTCCCAGACCATCGGGAACACCGATTTCAAAGATCCCGTCAGCGTTATGAACTCACTGAATGCAAATTACCAGATGGCTGACCACAATGAGCTTTATTTTACGATTTGGTACGGTGTATTCAACAGGAAAACACGCATATTGGAGTATTCCAGCGGGGGACATCCCCCGGCGATGCTGCTTACTCCCTCAGGTGAAAAACAGAATCTTATAGCAGAAAACTTCATTATCGGAGGTCTGTCCGAATTTCCTTTTTCTAAAAAATCAACGGAGATAAAAACCGGCTCAAAGCTTTACATATTTTCAGACGGAGCTTATGAAATAGAAAAGCAGGACGGTAAAATGTGGTCTTATCAGGAAATGTTCGATTTTATTGCAGAGAACAATCAGCCGGACGGCAGTGAAATAAGCATGCTATACAACTTTGTGCAGGAGCTTGGAGGTTCGCAGACATTAGATGACGATTTTTCTATGCTTCTCGTTAATTTTTAATAGATTAAACATCCATGATTTTGAAAATCACACAAGGGAATGATTTTTCACTTCGGTTCAATACTTATGTTTATGCAAAGACCATAAAATAATTATAAACGATATAAGTTTATATAAAATTACGAAAAAAAATAATATCTAGTAAGAATGTAGTAAAAATGAAATATTTAATAACCGGCAGCAAAGGACAGTTAGGAAAAGAATTTGTCAGTAGGCTCACTGAAAAAAATGCTGATTTTACAGGCGTTGACATTGATGATATTGATATAACCGTCAGAAAAGATGTCAGGAACCTGTTTAAAGAATTAAAGCCGGACGTAGTGATTAACTGCGCTGCTTACAATTTTGTTGATCAGGCAGAGAGCGACCGCTATGACGCTTTCAGAATAAATGCAGAGGCAGTGCAGATTCTTGCCCGTGCCTGCGAAAAGTACGGCGCATTTTTGGTGCATTACAGCAGCGATTACGTTTTTGCCGGAGATAAACGCACCGGTCTCTATACTGAGGAAGATAAACCCGTCCCCTTAAGCGTTTACGGCAAAAGTAAACTGGCGGGCGAAAAATATTTAAGCGAGGTTTTTGATAACTGGCTGATTTTTCGTCTTAGCTGGGTGTTTGGAAGAGGCAGTCAGAACTTTATCTACAAGGTAAAAAATTGGGCTGAAAAAAATGAGATGCTCTCCGTTGTTTACGATGAAATATCAGTGCCTACATATACCGAAAACGTTGTGCAAGCTACTCTCAGGGCTCTGGAGGAAGGCATTACCGGGCTGTATCATTTATGCAGTCAAGGGTATGCATCCCGTTATGAATGGGCAAAGCATATTTTTAAGGAGCTCGGCATTGAAAAATTTATTTATCCGTGCAGTATCCTCGAATTTGACCTTCCGGCACAAAGGCCTAAATTTTCAGCAATGAGCGCATCACCCATTGAGAATTTATTAAATTTAAAACTGCCCGAATGGGAAAAGGCAACAAGTATATTTATAAATAAATCGGAGTTATGATGTACCATAAAAATCTTACAAAATTTCTGCTATTAAGTATCTTTCTGTTTTTGCCTTCCGCGGCAAATTCGTTTTTTCAGAACGGAACTGTTGCTCTTATCAAAGGCACGCTGATTGAAGAAAGTACGAACAATCCGATTGGAACTACGATTCAGTTTACCGATTCTCAGGGAAAAACAGTAGATACCCGCTCCAACTCTCAATCGGGAGCTTTCCAGCAGGTGCTGAAGGCTGACGAAAGCTACAGGATAGCCGCAAAAGGATACATTATCAGCGAAGGACAGAAACATTTCGGCACTCCCGATTCTGACGAATATGTTGAATTTGATATGAATTTTACTGCAAAAAAGATTGCCGAAGGTCTTCAGATTGCTCATTTTCAGGCATTTAAGCCCAATGATTCCACATTAACAGAAGAAGCAAAAGAAAAATTCAAGGATCTCAAATCCCTTCTCAGATTTAACATCGGTGTAACCGTTAATATTGAAATTTCTTCTTATGATTCTCATCTTAAAAAGAAGACAGTTAAGGAGTATTACACCAAAAACGGCAGAAAAAGATACCGCTGGAAAAAACTATCAACTGAAGACCGCCTGCAAGAACTTCTGGATGCAAGAGAAAAAGCCGTGAAAGAATATTTTGACGAAATAAAAATATTTCTTAAAAATGTTGATTTCAGCCGGGATTTACAGATAGTAAGCGAGACGAAAAAAAGAGAAAAAAGAAAGAAAAAATCAGGAAGAGGCTATGAATATTATATCCCCGATTTTCCGAATGTAAAGATAACGGTCAGTAAAGTAAGAACTTTTTGAGATTTAATTTAGAATCCAATCAGCCAAATAATTTCTGCATTACGCAGAATTTGTACTCCCGATCACAGTATGCACCAAGCAATCGACACCAGAACTAAAACCGGTTACATCATAGGATGGATTTCCATCACTTTGAATATACTGCTTTTCGCCGCCAAATTTTATGCAGGCGAAAGCTCCGGTTCTGTCTCAATGAAAGCTGATGCCTGGCACACACTCTCCGATTCCTTGACTTCGCTGATAGTAATCATCGGCTTCTGGCTCGCATCAAAGCCTCCCGATAAAGAACATCCGTTCGGACACGGCAGGGCTGAATCCATCGGAGCGCTCGTAATAGCAGTCATGCTGGCTATTGTCGGCATTAATTTCTTTGTGGAATCAATTGTGAGGCTGAAATCTTATGAGCAGCCCGATTTTAACCTCACCGGTATAATAATTTTTGCTGCATCAATTTTCCTGAAAGAGTTAATGGCGCAGGCATCCATCATTGCCGGAAGAAAAATCAATTCGCCGGCGCTTATTGCCGACGGCTGGCACCACCGCTCCGATGCTTTTACTTCGGTATTGATAGTTGCCGGAGCTTTGTACGGCGGCTCGCTGTGGTGGTTCGACGGAGCTATGGGCATTTTATTAGCTCTGCTTATTGTTTACACTGCCGCAGGTATTTTTAAATCTTCTGCGGACAATTTATTAGGCGCCAAAATCGATCCTAAGCTTAAAGAAAGCATCATCAATACAATCCGCACCCTTGACGCCGGCATTGGAGATATACATAAAATACTGCTCCACAGTTACGGCGAACACAAAGAAATGACCTTTCACATCAGACTACCAGAAGACTTAAGCGTAAGCTCCGCTCATAATATTGCTTCTGCTGTCGAGCGTGAAATAAAAAAACAATTTAATATCAATACAACTGTGCATATCGAACCTCTCGAATCCGAAAATTCCTCCGGACAGAAATAGAAATCAAGAGACTTTTGAAAAATAAATATTTGAAAAATAAACAGATGAAAAGGTTCATTCTATTGTCTGAAGAAAATCACGGAGAATTATCGCTGCGGCAATCAGGTCTTTGCTGCCTTTTCTGGATCGCTGTTTTTTCTTTTTACCGATGGAAATCATTGTTTCAGAAGCCCGTACCGATGAAAAAGATTCATCGTGCAGGATAACATCTACTCCGATTTTCTCTTCTATGTCTTCTTTCAGCCGTAGTATTTCTTTTATTATTTCTGTTTCTTGGTTATCGTTCCTTAAAGGTATGCCTAAGACGAGAGCCGAAGCATTTTCCTTTTCAATTTCTTCTCTCAGGTTATTAAAAAAATCCGGCGAGGCAAAATCGAAGACTTTACGCGGCGAAACAGTTATGTGAAATTCATCGCAGACGGCAAAACCGACACGTTTTCTGCCGTAATCGAGAGCGGCAAGCCTTTTGCCTTTAAGATGTTTATATTTGGGGTTCATCTTCGCTTTCTTTTTAAGTAATTGGGGATTTTAAAAATTACTTCCGTGCCTTTGCCTTTTTCCGATTCAATAATAATTTCTCCATCGTGAAGCTCCATAACATGCTGCATTATCATAGTGCCTATGCCGCTTCCGCCTTCTTTGCGCGAAGTAGTAAAATACGGCTTGAGAATCTTCGATTTCGTTTTCGCATCCATACCGCCGGCTGTGTCTTTTACTGAATAAAAAGCGTTTCTAAGTTCGCTGCGGCAGGAAAGTATAATTTCTCCTTCTTTGTCTTTCACGGCCTTCAAAGAATTCTCTATGGCATTCCTCAGCGCACGTATGAATATGTCTTTGTCACAGGCTGTTTTAAATTTTTCGGCTTCAATTTTGAAATCAATATTCGGATACCTTTCCCAGTCGAATTCCAAAGAAGCTTCCCGGCAGATTTCCTCTGAATCGTAAAGTTCTTTATTAATCGTATCGCTTCTTCCCACGGTAACCAAATCGCGCACTCTCTGCATAAGGATAGAAATCTGACGCTTGATAATGTCTCTTTTCTTGAGATTTTCAGGAAGTTTCAAATCAAGTTCGTCAGTGTTTAGCTTAATCGTTGCCAGATTGGTCTGCATGTCGTGGGCAAGATGAGCCCAGTTGCTGAGGCGCTTTCGCTCGAGCTCTTCTGTAATGTCCAGCGCCGTGCATACTAATCCTCTGAAGCTGCCGGCAATATTTCGCAGAGGTATTATTCTCAAAGAAAGCTCTTTTGATTCTCCGCCCGCCTGTAAATTGATTTTTCTGCTGACGATTTCCTTTGCTGATAAAGCTTTGGTGATATAATCAAAAAGTACTTTTGAAGATTCATCTGCACAGTAATGACGGAAATGCCTGCCAAGGGAAACTCCCGATCTGATATTCAAAAATTTCCGTCCGGCTTCGTTTGTTTCGGTAAGTCTTCCGCTGCGGTCTATGAAAAACACTATCCCGATAGGTTGTATATCTAATAATGTTTTGAACTTACGTTTTTGTGTGCGGTACATCTGAACAATAATTAGCAAAAGAACTGCCGCTCCCGCCGGCAGCAAATATCTGCCGGCTCCGTAAATAAAACTGTTAATAAGCCATAGTTCGTTTTCATGCCGGGCAAAAAGAACTGAAGCTCCCGCTCCGTTGAAAGCTAAGTACTTTCCGCTTTTTTCAAGACTGATCCTGCTGTCGAATATCTCTCCGAAAGAGTAATTGTCAGCCGAAAGGATACTGCAGTCGTGTGAAACAGTAATTAAGCCGTTTCTGAAAACGGCATAAATACGGGATGAATCTACCCACAGCCCCAAAGGCTCAAAAAAGTTCGGAGGAAGCCCGCAGGACTCCTCGCCAATTACTGCTCCTGCGGCTATTTCGCGTTTTTGAAGAGCATACCCTTCCCTGCCGCCGGAAATATAATATAAAGTTTGCTTTTCATCATCCTCGATTACTTTAATGCAGGTTCCCTTTGAATTGACCCATAGACCGGGGAAAGACGAACTGCCGGGTATGATTGTCTGATAATAAAAATAGTTTGACCTCTGCATACCGGCGCTCAGAAAGGCGATTTTGTTTTTCAGGGGATAATAATAATTCTCACTGCCGAGATCAAAAGCTCCGGCTGTCTTAACTTCCGAATTGTCATAAAAATGTGCGTAAGCTGTTCCTCCTGCGTCTATTACAGCACCGAAGCCGTATTTCCCGTTGTCAAAAACAACTGCCCCTGCCGTGTTTTCTTCTTTTTTTTCACATAATATTTTTTCGTTCTTCTTATTAGCTTGAAACAAACTGCCGTCCACTTCAAAAATTACGGTATTGTTATCCGTTCTGCCGGTAAAAAAAATGTTTTCGGTTCTGAAAAGGTTTGAGCCGTATGGTATTTTGGTGGATATAAAATACTTTTTCCGGTGTGCTGCCGATTCTGATTTAATTTCTTTCAAAATGCTCAGGTCAAGCTCCCCAAAAAAAATATCTGATTTTTCAGTCCATAGAAGATATAAATTATCACTTGTAAGCAGAATATCGGAAATGTATCTTTTTTCCACAAGCGGGATAGCATGCCAAATCGAATCTGCAATGCTTTCTCTGTAAAAAACTGCATCTGAGAAAGTCCAGTAAGGCTTAATAAAAAAAAGGTATCCTTCGTATTCATTTTTGCCGAAATGAACACTGCCTCCGTCGTGAAACTCGGCGGGACGGTATTCATCAGGGTAAATTCCTTCGGCAGTCAAAATTTTGAAGAAGGAAAAAAAAAGAAAAGCGGATATGAATATTCTGTACATTTTTACAAGTCGAATTCCATTTTGACTTTTGTGCCTGATGCAGTGCAATAAAAACGGCAGCGGTCGGCAATTTCTTTTATCAGGAAAATACCTCTGCCGCCTTCTTTCAATAGATTTTCGGGAGTGCGGGGGTCTTCTATTTTTTCAGGGTCAAATCCGGTGCCTTGGTCTTCTATTGTGATACAAACAGAGTCTTTGCATGCACTTATTTCTATAAATGCTTTTTTACTCTTATCAAGTTTATTGCCGTGAATTATCGCATTGTTTACAGCTTCGGTAGCGGCTATCATAATGCAGAAAAACTTTTCGTCGGGTATGTTAATGGTTTTTCGTATGCTGAACATCATCGGCTCTACTTTGCGGATGGAGTTCTTATCGCTTGGCAGTTCTTTTTTTATATTTACAGTATCCATTTCACATTTAAAAAAATATTAGGTATTTCGTCTTTTTTAACTTCGTTAAAGTACTGAAACTCATACCAGCCGTTCACGCTCAAGACAGTACCCGAGTCAAAATATGCTTTAAAAACCAGCTCAGGTCCTACGTATATCTGAGTAAAATCGTTACCCGGCGACAGTTTTATCAGGTTTTCGGAAATATTCCTTTGAGTCATGTAATAAATTCTTGCACCGCATCCGGCTGTAATATTTCCTTTTTGTGTTACAAAAAGCGCCTTGCTGAACTGTTCAAAGCTTCCTGTCTGCGGACTTTCATCGAAACTGTTCCAATAGAGTGTTCCGCGTTCAAAATATTTTATTATGGTTCTTGTTTGTATGCTCAGACTTTTGTGAAGTCGAAAACACAAAGTATCACGGTAGCCGAGCTGCCTGTAGGAAAAACTCTCCACTGAAGGTGATTTTTCCTCAAAATCGTATGCCGTATAATTGGCAAGAACCTCAAATACGGGTGCAAACAAAAATCTTGCCGATTCTATATGAACATAAGGAGCAAGGCGGATAATTCTGTTCCAGTTGTTCATGGCGCTTTTGGCTGCTTTCAGAAACACAAGATGTGTCATTTGTATTTCGGAGCTTAATCCTGCGGAAAGCAGAGGCGAGATTTTCCTTCCGTAATTTATGCCTGCTATAGTTGAAAATTCATCGCGGTCGTCGTTGTTCAAATTGCTCGGTGTGTCGTACTGCAGAAGGGATACGGAATAATCGAAAGAAATACTGTCTTTTCTTGTTGGAGCCCACAGCCCCCGGGCATAAAGCCGCGTTTTTGATGTGGAATTATCTCTCTGATTATCGAGACTTTTCAAAGAGGCATATTCTTCCGGCTTGATGTTGAATTTATTTTGAACACTGTTTTCCTCGTTTCTGGAGAAAAAATTTGCACCCCCTGTAAGATTTATCATTTTTGAGATATAAAACAGTTCGCCTGTAAAATTGAGCTGAAACTCATTTAGATTGCGGTAAACACGGGTCAGGGAAACATTATCGACCGGATTTTTATATGATCTGCTGACATCTACACTGCTCATGCTCAAGCCGAGCCTTGAAGACAGCTTCTCTGTTATACTGTAATCAAATCCTGCTGATATGTTAAGTCGTTTTTCCAGCCTTCGTTCCACCGGGAAGTTATCTTCCGTTTTATAAAGCGTGGAAAGATAATCCCGGTTGAAAAGCTTGTAACCTGCGAGAAAGTTCATGGAATTTTCGGCAGATGAGGATGCTTCGGTATCATAAACTCCTGAAATGCCGGCGTTTGCCGAGAATCCTGCATTTATCCTGCCGTCGTCCAAGCGGAGGTATTCTCCTTCGGTATCAGCGTCGAGCGTAAAATTATCAAATTTATAAGATTTTAATGCTCCGTCAGCTCCTGCCAGCCAGCCTCCCGTTTCAATGCCTATCTGATTGTTCCGTTCAAGTCCTGCTTTCATTGCAAAATATGAATTATGCAAAAAGTCATATCTTATGCCGAGGCAGCCGTTAAGACGCTCAAGTTTGTTAATGCCGATACTTTTAGTGTCGTTTGAAAGCTGCCAGTTTTGCAGAGCTGTTAAACTTATACCGCCCGAAAGAGGGTAAGCATAAAGAAATGAAAAATCTTCATCGTCTCTGAAAGATGTTTGTGATGTTCTAAGTGCGGTGCCGGTGTATCTCTGTTTCAAATGGAAACTGCCCAATGTGCTGAAGAAATTATAATCTGCGCTGCCCGTGAAAATATACGTATTTGTTATTTTGTGAACTCCTGTTTCAAAAATATTGTCGGTATTGAAAGGACTAAGCTCCGCTGCCCCTGTTCCTGACTGGGCATATAGAATACAGCCTGCATAAAAAAACAGCGCTAAAACTGCTATCGCCGGTGCAGGCAAAGCGAAGCAGTCTTTTGGAAACAGCATTAGGCGGGAGATTGCTACGTCGATTCGCTCCTCGCAATGACGATACGGAACAAGAGCGGATATTTTTTTAAAGTACATTTGCCTCCGGGTCAGTCTTTATCGTTATGTACAACCTGGTCGAGCAGAGCGGAGAAACACTCTCTGCGGTATTCAATTGTTTTATTCCTGATCTCATCAAAGGTTTCTTTCACAATGATTTTCCTGCCGCTTTTCAGACTGACGGTAGAGTCGTAAGTTGTTTCAACTGTTTCTATTTCATCGGCGTTTACGGTAACGGGTCTTCCGTCTATTTTTGTTAAAGTGATCATGGGCGCGCTTAATTGTGAAAATAATTCTACATTCGCAAATATAGAGAATATTTTGAATTGACCAAATTTGAAAATAAGTTAATATTAATAAAAAATTGAAAAAGAAGCATTAATTATTTTTGTTTATTCCAATAATTGAGAAGAATATTTCGTCATGGCTAAATATTAATTTTAAATAATTAAATATTTTTAATATTTAATTGATATGTTGAATTTATGTTGAATTTTAAAAAATGTGAAAAAAATGAAAAGAATATTGTTTTTTACTGGATTTATTCTTCTGCTGGTTTTTGGAAAAAGCCAGGGACAAAATGATGCCAAAGGTGAAATAACCGGAGCAGTTATTGACAAGCAGACTCAAAAGCCCACTCCGGGCATAACCGTTTTGGTCGAGGGTACTAAGCAGGGCGCTTATACAAACGCATCAGGAAAATTCAGGATTAAAAATCTTCAACCCGGCATTTATTCAGTACGTTTTTCAGGTGTAGGTTATGAGACTTTTATTAAGCCAGATGTAGTGGTCAGCCCCGTTAAACCTGTTAATCTTGAGGTGGAATTAATAGAAAAAGTAATAGAGCTGCAGGGAGCCGAAGTAAAGGCTGCATACTTTTTAAAAAAGACAGAGACCGTTACAAGCACACAGAGTTTGAATGCCGAAGACATCAGACGCGCTCCCGGTGTGCAGGAAGATGTAGTCAGGGCGGCTGCTCTTTTGCCGGGAGTAGGCGTAACTCAAGCGGGCAGAAACGACCTTGTGGTGCGGGGCGGTGCGCCTTTTGAAAATCTTTTCATTGTCGATGACATAGAAGTTCCGAACATCAATCATTTCGGCTCTCAGGGTTCAACGGGCGGGCCGCTTTCAATGATAAACATTGATTTTGTCCGCAATGTTGAGTTCTCAGCCGGGGGGTTTGGAGCACTGTACGGTGATAAACTTTCCTCCATGACCAATATTACTCTGAGAAAAGGAAATGAGGATAAGTTCGGAGGCAAGTTAACTGTTTCTGCTACCCAGTTCGGCGCTAATCTTGAAGGTCCTTTGTCCGATAAAGGCTCTTTTTTGTTCAGCGCCCGCAGAAGTTACCTCGACTTTATTTTCAATGCCGCCGGCTTTGCTTTTATACCGGAGTATTGGGACTTTCAGGCAAAAGCCGACTACCGTTTGGATCAAAACAATTCGCTTTCTTTTCTGACTATCGGGGCATTAAATGACGTTAAGCTAAATAATGACAATTTAGACAACCGCTATGACAACAGCCGTATAGCCGTTCCGAATCAGGAGCAGTATTTCACGGGACTGACATGGAAAACACTTTTCGGCAGCGGTTTCGGAAAAATCACCCTCGGCAGGTCTTACACCAATTTCGAGAGCTTTCAGAATGATTCGCTTTTGAATACCGTTTTGAAAAACAATTCCAGAGAGGGTGAAGTCTCTTTGAAGACGAATTTTGAATTCAAAATTTTTGAAAAATCAGATATACAGTTTGGTAATACACTGAAATACGGCAGTTTGCTTGACTATGACATTTTTATCGACGGACAGTACCGCCTTGACAATGAAGGTAATCCACATACTCTTTCCAAAGATACAACTTTTCATTCTCTTAAAAATTCAACTTATGCAAGCTATACAGCACAGCTTGGAAACCATAAAATTACGGCAGGAGGAAGATTAGACTATTTCAGCATTACCGAAGAAAATCTTTTCTTCTCGCCGAGACTGTCTTTTGTATATGTTTTAAACAACGTTTCAAGCATTATTTTCAGCGGCGGCAGGTATTATCAAGCTCCTTCGTATATATGGCTGATTGGCGATGAAAGCAACAGGCTTAATCCGATGCGCGCCGATCAGGTCGTTCTTGGATATGAGCACACTCCCCTGATTGATGTAAAAGTACAGCTCGAGGTTTATTATAAATGGTATGATAATTATCCTGCAAGAGTCTGGAGACCTGATGCCGTGCTGGCGCCTGCCGGATTTGACGATATTACATCGGACATACCTTTCGGGCTGGAGCCGCTGCTAATGGCAGGCGAAGGAAGGTCAAAAGGAGTTGAGCTATTTATACAGAAAAAAATGAGTAAAATTCCTCTTTACGGATTATTTACGGTATCTGTCAGCCAGACCGAATTTAAGTCCCTTGAAGGAGGATACAGACCCGGCTCTTTCGACACAAGATTTATACTGAATGCCGCTGCCGGTTACCGTTTTGATTCGGAATGGGAAGTTAGCGCAAAATTCCGCTATGCTGCCGGACTGCCGACTACACCCTTTCTGCAGACCGGACAGCTCGATTATTCCCAGTATAATGAAGGAGAAAGACTGCCGGACTTCCATGCTCTGGATGTACGTGTTGACAAAAGATGGGATCTAACTAATTTTTACTTAATTACATATATTGATATACAAAATATTTATGCCAGAAACAATATCTCAGGAGTAAGATGGGATTTCCGTGAAATGAGAAAAGAATACAGCGAGTCCTTGGGCATTCTTCCGAGTATCGGCATCAGTCTTGAGTTTTAAAAAAATGGTTTGAACCGAGAAAAACGGAACTAAAATAAATTTATCACGTACATACCCGTTAAAGAATATATTTTGCACAAAATGATTTATGAATATGAAATCAGTTATAATTGTACTTCTAATGTTGATTTTTACAGCAGGATCAGCAGGCGCTGATTTCCTGCAGGAAGGCGAAGAACTCGTTTATGAAGTATCCTTTTTTAAAATAAAGCTGGGAACTATAAAAATAATTACGGAAGGTACTAAGGAGAAGGACGGAATAAAAAAGAGGATTGTAAAAGCAAAAATTGCATCCTATCCTGAAATGCCCTTTGTCGAGATAAAAGCCGATATGGAGAGCCATCTTGATCTCAGCGGCGCTTATTCGCACGGATTTGAAGGGAGGACAAAAAAAGGGGATAATGACTGGTTCTACGAAAATGTGGACTTCGATTATAAGAACAATATCATAAAAGCAGAACACAGGCGAAACAGCGATAAAGTTTTCGAAGCGAAATGGCAGCTTTACCGGAAATACAATGACGGATTGTCTATTTTGTATGCATCAAGGCGGTTTCTTCACAGCAAAACAAAAATAAAATTCCCCATTGTGATATATGAAGATACTACACAGGTAGAAATAAGTTTTACCGGCAGAAATGAAGCCGTTGAGATAAGCGCCTTAGATTATGATGTTGATACAAAATATTTCCGGGGAGAACTTTCCGGAAAAGGAATATACGGCCTTTCAGGCAGTTTTGAGGGATGGTTCAGCAATGATGATGCATCCGTACCCATTTCGGCGAAACTTCACGTTCTGATAGGCTACGTCAATATCGAGCTTATACAATGGAACAGAAAGGGCTGGCAGCCACCTAAAAAATAGCATTTATTCAATTATTCTCCTGTATCTTTATGCAAAATCACCTCGGTATGCACTGTCCGGCATTGACTTATCTATCAAAGGCATAACGTCTTCTGTGTTTTCTACGGTTGTCCAGACTTTACCACGGCTGGTACTCATGAATTTTTCCGTTTCCGTACGCAGAAGCATTTTTATCAAAGGATCGTAATAATTTCTGAGGTTAACGATTATTACCGGTGAAAGAATCAGGCCTAACCTTTTCCATGTAACAGCCTGTAAAAGCTCTGATAAAGTACCCGTACTGCCGGGCAGGGCAATGATGCAGTCGCTTTCGAGCATCATGGCTGCTTCGCGCTCGTGCATTGACGTAACTTCCCTTAGCTCGGCTATATCCCTGTGTCCCAGTTCCAGATTTTGAAGAAAATTCGGTATAACGCCAATTACGTTCCCGCCTTCTGCAATGGCGCCTTCGGCAAGTCTGCCCATAAGACCGATATTGCCGCCTCCGTAAACTATTGTTTTCCGGCTTAGGGCAAGCATCCTTCCGAGTTTTTCGGCTTCATCCAGATAAAATTTGTCGCATCTGCTGCTTGCTCCGCAAAATACGCATACTTTTTCAATTAACATTATCTTTTTCTTAGCGTTTTTAATTTTCAAAATTTGTTCATCTGTTTATTTTAAGCTCCACCCTAACCCTCCCCAAGGGAAGGGAACTACATTCTTAATCTCCCACCCCTTGGGGAGGGCCGTGGTGGGGTCTCTTCCGGATTTTCATTGCACAACGTTTTTTTCTTCAATATATGGCAAATCTACCTAAAAATAATCATTTCCTTATGTGATTTTCTATTATCATGTCTGTTTCATTAGACAAAAATAAGAATTATAAACGGAACTGCCTCAGAAAAGCGTCTTCCGGGATAAATTTTCCCCTCAATGAATTTCTAATCACATTTGAGGCATAAAGTATCCGAGAGAGCTTTCCACGAAAAAGCGCCGACGCCGCCGTCGTTATTTACCGCAAAAAACGCTCCCTCTTCAAAGCCGGGGAAAGATGTCTGTGTAAGCCAAACTCCGTCTGTATTTGTAGTTTCTTCGGGCTGGAAACGGCAGAGGTATTTGAAATCCCTGCGGCTGTAGATACGAAAAGTATTGTGGTTGTCCGCCTGATCGGTAAATATCCAGAATCCCTTTCCGCCTTCTTTCTTATAAAGAGCTATGCCTTCTGCCTGATATTTGAAATCGCCTTCGCCGATAGTTTTTCCGATGAAATTGCCGTCCAAATCATAGACTTTTATGTGAGTGTTGCGTTCATCTTCCTCTGCAATCATCAGTAAATTGTTTTCCGGGTCGGCATAGATGGATTCAACTATTCTTAAAGCACCCTTTTCAGTAGTGTCACCGATGTATTTAATAAATTCTGCATTCAAATTACCGCCTTTATTTGATATTTTATACTCGAGCACCCTTTTGTTTAGAAGGCTGTCAGGAGGTATTTCTTCGTTTTTCGTTTCGTAATTGTCCGTAACCCATAGTCTGTAATAATCATTCTCTTTGAAAACAGTCAAGCCGTAAGCATTGATAAGTTTGTCCTGTCCGAACATAAGCACTGTTTTAAAATCGGGCAGGGAAAGCACCTGAATTCTGTTGTTATCGCGCTCCACTACGAAAGCCATATCGTCTATCACCCATATACCGTTTGGGCGGCTGAACTCACCTTCCGAATCACCTTCTTTGCCGATGGTTTTTAGTCTTTCCCCGTTTTCAGCATTGTAAACCGCAAGGCAGTGCCCTTCTTTTGCAGTGGCAATTAACCAATTCTTAGATTTATCTTTGCTCTGCCAGAAAGCGGGAGAGTCTATGTTTTCAGTATCATCCCATTTAGTCAGATAAGTTTCTTTTATTATGTACAAACTGTCCTTGCCCCAGCATGTTTTTGATTCTTTTGCAGGTTCGGGTTTTTCTTCCGCGCATGAAAGAAATGTGAGAATAATAAGCATCAGAAAGGAATGATAATATTTCATCGAAACTCCGATATTATTGAACATTTAAAACAATAAAATGCAAAATTATGGAATTTTTTTAATGAGATAAAAAATAAAATTGAATATGAAATAAATTTAATGCAACTTCCTATATTTTAATAATTTTAACACAACCTTAACAATCACTTAACCACATGTTTACACTTAATTCTTAACTTTAAAACTTTAAAAATTTGCATTTTAAAATTAATGTAATCTTAAGATTGATTTTATCATAGATTCATATTGATTTTGTAAATTTAATTGTTTTTTTTTGAATAAACATAGGGAGACACTATGAAAAAATCTCTGATACTTCTTACCTTACTTGCTTTAATCGGTTTTTCTTACGCTATGAAAGCCGAACAAATTGTTGTTCCCATCGTACAGAACGGTCCCACAAAGACAGTTGAACTAGACGACGGTACTATCGTGGAAGTGCCTGTTTCAAGCGACGATGCCGAGCAGGAAAACGACGCTATGGACGCTCTTGATGACGATGATATCGACGCCGGATGGGAAGGCGAACCTGATGACCAGAATATTCTGACAGCAGGCTTCAGATTCCAAAATATACAGATACCTCAGGGTGCAATAATCGAATCTGCATATATTGAAGTGGTATCCCACGAAGCAAAAACAGCAGAAGATGTTGCATTGATTAATATTGTAGGTGAAGCAGCAGACAACGCTGAAACTTACACTCTCGATGCACTTATCACCGACAGACCGGAAACAAATGCAAAAGTTCTCTGGACCGTTGACGAGGAATGGGGACTTTGGACAACACACCAGACTGCCGACATAAGCAGCATCATTCAGGAAATCGTCAACCGCCCGGGCTGGCAGGCAGGCAATGCCCTTGCTATAATGCTGAAAGGCACTGACGAACAGGGCCCCAGCGATATGGAAAATGCCCGCGAAATGGAAGCTTTTGAAAACATCTCCGACCCGGAAGACGGCGGCGATGGCAAACGCCATCCCGAAAGAGTTCCCAAGCTTATTATCAACTTTACATCTGACGTTCAAACACTTACAATTCCAATCGTGCAGAACGGTCCCACAAAGACAGTAGAGCTTGACGACGGAACAATCGTAGAAGTGCCTGTATCAAGCGACGATGCCGAGCAGGAAAACGACGCTATGGACGCTCTCGATGATGATGATATAGACGCAGGCTGGGAAGGCGAACCCGACGACCAGAACATCCTGACAGCAGGTTTCAGATTCCAGAATGTTACTGTTCCTCCCGGAGCAGTGATAGAAGAAGCCTATATCGAAGTAGTTTCACATGAAGCAAAAACAGCAGAAGATGTTGCATTGATTAATATTGTAGGTGAAGCAGCAGACAACGCTGAAACTTACACTCTCGATGCACTTATCACCGACAGACCGGAAACAAATGCAAAAGTTCTCTGGACCGTTGACGAGGAATGGGGACTTTGGACAACACACCAGACTGCCGACATAAGCAGCATAATTCAGGAAATCGTCAACCGCCCGGGCTGGCAGTCAGGCAATGCCCTTGCCATAATGCTGAAAGGCACAGACGAGCAGGGTCCCAGCGATATGGAAAACGCCCGCGAAATGGAAGCTTTTGAAAACATATCCGATCCGGAAGACGGCGGCGACGGCAAACGTCATCCCGAAAGAGTGCCTAAGCTTATTATCAACTTTACATCTGACGTTCAAACACTTACAATTCCAATCGTGCAGAACGGTCCCACAAAGACAGTAGAGCTTGACGACGGAACAATCGTAGAAGTGCCTGTATCAAGCGACGATGCCGAGCAGGAAAACGACGCTATGGACGCTCTCGATGATGATGATATAGACGCAGGCTGGGAAGGCGAACCCGACGACCAGAACATCCTGACAGCAGGTTTCAGATTCCAGAATGTTACTGTTCCTCCCGGAGCAGTGATAGAAGAAGCCTATATCGAAGTAGTTTCACATGAAGCAAAAACAGCAGAAGATGTTGCATTGATTAATATTGTAGGTGAAGCAGCAGACAACGCTGAAACTTACACTCTCGATGCACTTATCACCGACAGACCGGAAACAAATGCAAAAGTTCTCTGGACCGTTGACGAGGAATGGGGACTTTGGACAACACACCAGACTGCCGACATAAGCAGCATAATTCAGGAAATCGTCAACCGCCCGGGCTGGCAGTCAGGCAATGCCCTTGCCATAATGCTGAAAGGCACAGACGAGCAGGGTCCCAGCGATATGGAAAACGCCCGCGAAATGGAAGCTTTTGAAAACATATCCGATCCGGAAGACGGCGGCGACGGCAAACGTCATCCCGAAAGAGTGCCTAAGCTTATTATCCGCTATAATCAAGTATCATCAGTCGAAGAAACTATTATCGGACATGAACTGCTGAATGTTTACCCCAATCCGGCTCACGGAAAACTTAATATGGAATTCAACGCATTAGGCGAAGCCGATATTTTCATATACAACAATACAGGTGAACTGGTAATGCAGGAAAGAACTGCACCTTCCAAAACAGTTGAGCTTGATGTCAGGCATCTTTCCACAGGTGTTTATTACATAAAAGCAACCCAGAACGAAACGATTTACACTCAGAAAGTCATAATCGACTAAGTTCTCTAAATATAATCTATCTGCTCTCCTTTGCGGGAGCAGGTAGATTTTTTTGTATTGTTGAAAAAAGACAGAAGCCCCCCCTGATTAGGGAAAACAGATGAGGGGATGATTATTTTGTTAGATTTGGCAAAATCGTAGAGAAAAATAAAGTAATG
>CAZOBD010000016.1:0-41504 GCA_964577665.1 uncultured Hyphomicrobiales bacterium | reverse complement strand
TGTACTTCTCTTTCAAAACTCTGTTTTGCATTAACTCTCAAATAATCATACCCTTGTGTGATTTCCAAAATCATTGTCGTTTCATAACATTAAAAATACGAAAAATATATTTCATTTTAAACTAAAACTGCATAATCATTATGAAAAGTGCCTTCAGGTGATTCTTCTTTTGGACAAGGAACTATAAATAATGAAAGTCATTCTAAACTCATCTAAGTCAATTTTTCTCTTGAAAAGTAAAAAAGTTTTAACAATTTTGTATATTGCAATATTATGTTTTCCTTAGTATCTTTATGGAAAATATATCAGGTTCTGTTCTTTTACCCTCTAACGGATATAAATGAACATTTTTAAAAATACTGTGCTTATCATCGCGGCTCTTCTGCTTTTCACCGGGCAGGCGCACCCGCAGGCAATAATTCAAAGGATAGTGATTGATCCTTTGAACCGCGCCGCTATATACTGCTCGCAGATGCCCGGCAGCTTCAAATCGAGGCTTTCCGATGACAAAAAGAAAATTATGATTGATTTTAAAAATGCCTCGGTGGAAGAATCCGCCAGAGAAGCTCACGGACAAGGCATAATACAGGATGTATATATTCAGAGATTCGGCGAAGACCTGCAGGCAAACGTAATTTTAAAAGACAAACGCGGCTATACCGTTCTGCCATTGGAATACTCACAGGCGCTGTTCGTTGAAGTATTCAAATGGGATGACCAAAGCCCCGCCGATGAATTTTACCGCGAGGGAATACTTGCCTTGGAAACAAGCGCCGGAACACAGCCCTTGATACCCTCTCAAGAGGGGATGTCAAGGGTAAACATCAGCCAGACAAAAAATGCAAAAAATAATTTTGTCAAAGCTGCGAATGAGGAACACACTGATGCCGCCGCTCTCCTCGGCATTCTGCTTTTGAAAGAGGGGAGGCAGGAAACAGCGTTGAAACTGCTAAAATATTCGAAGGTGAAAGAAACATCGATACCCGACGCTTATGCGGCGCTTTCACAGATATACGGCGAAAGAAACATAGCCGATAAGTCGCAGAAAAATGCCGAAATTTTCTACGGGATGACCGGTAAAGAAAATTTTCCGGTTTTATCATATCCCGAAATAAACCCTGTCGATTCAGCCGTCGAAAAAGAACTTTCCGCTATTCTCGCTCCTAAGAAAGATTCTGTATTTTCGCTGAAAAATGACAGTCTGAAGAAAGACGATTCCCTAGCCGCAAAACGTTTTCCGAATCTTTTCGGCGACACAGCCAAAAAAGCGGAAGACTACGGATTGAAAATTTTTCCCGAGCTGAGTCCTGCTGCCACAGCGCTTATATTAATAATTTTCGCCGGATTCGGCACTCTGCTTGTTGTATCATATTTACGCTGGCGCAAAAAACAGATAGAAAAGATACAGCGTCAAGTAGTAAAACAAAACCGCGGAAAAGTAGTTGAAAGACTCGAATCCGTTCAGGAGGAAAGAAAGAAAGAGAAGGAAAAATACAGGGAAGCTTTAAAAAAGGAGCGCGAGCGCCGCAAAAAGACAGAGGAAATTGCCGTAGAAAGCGAAAAAGAAAAACTGAAAAAAGAGAAAAGCCCCGCTGCACTTGCGGATAAGGTGGAAGATCTTGCCAAAAAAATATTAGATGAAAAGAAGCGGGAAAGCGGCATTCAGTCAGAAACATCATCACTGCCGCCGAAAGTGGAACTTGCCCTGCATCTCCAGCAGGAGCAAAGCAGGCTGAAGCGCCAAAGCATCTCCGAGATAAACGAAAAAGAGCTTGCCGCAGACCCAAAAAAGCTTGCCGAGACCGCTAAAAAGCTCGGTATTGACATTGGCAGCCTTGAGACTAAGCAGGCTGTGGAAAAACTCCTGAAAGACAAAGATTACCGCGAAAAACTTGGTAAGAAGTTTAAGAAGTAAATCTTAAAAGTTTTAATTTCCAACCTTTACTATTTTCTTTGTAATGTATCTGCCGTCCATAAATATTCTGCAGTAATAAACGCCGTCGGGATAAGATGACATGTCGATATTTAGTTCTCTTTCTCCGGGAAAAACTGCATAAAACTTTTTAGCAAACAAAAGCTTTCCAATAGAATTGTATATTTCTGATTTTATTTCCTGAGCTTGCTGAGGTTTAATATAAACTGAAATTTCTTCTGAAGCAGGGTTTGGGTAAATAAGAATGTCTTCAGGACGCTTTGAAGAAGGTTTTTTATTGAAATTTATGCCGTTTTCATTAAAAACAAAAACACCGTGTAAAAAGGTTGCTATCCATTTATTATTATTTTGGTCTATACAGATATGGTATGGTGTAACGATATAATATACTTTACCATCTTCAATAACTTCATAGTATTTTGTTAATACTCCGTCTTTTATTCTTATTACCGGGTCTCCAAACATACTTACCCAAACGGAACCTTCTTTGTCAAACGTTATACATGTAATGTACGTCCAGCCTCCATCGTGCATATTACTTAAAGGGATTGTTCTAAGACTTTCTTCATTTTCTCCGTCAAATATCATTAAAGTATCGCCGTGAGAAAACCATATCTCATTATCCGGACTGACAGATACATAAGTTACTAAAAATGAAGACAGATCTCTGTTAAATGTAAAAAGCTTTTGACTGCCGTCTTCTTTTATTTTTAAAAGGCCAACAGATGCCGTCCATACATTATTTAAACTGTCAACAGCTATATAATTTACAAAATATTTCGAAAGTTGAGAATTTGTACTGTCAAAAATTATATAATCATTTTTATTAACTCTTTTTACAAGTTTAAAATCTGTATATTGTTCATCTTCTCTTCTTTCTCGATTAGGTCTCTGTATAGAAAACCATAATGTATTGTTCCTATCAACAACAAGACGGAGAACTTTAAAATAAGGCAGATCTGTATTTTCCGTGTTATATACTGTCAGGCTTGTATCGGTAACATACATAAGTGAGTTATTACATCCTATCCACATGTTTTCATATCTGTCAAATGTAATTTCACGAAAATGCTCATTAGGAAAGAGTGAAGAAAACTGCCTGTTTACCCTTAATAATTCAATATCATAATCAAAGGTAGAAATGCCGTAGTGTCCTGAAGGAATAAATATTTCATTATTTGAATTAACAACAGTTTGGGTAGAAAACAGGAATTCATAATCAAAATGTCTTATCTTTTCAGCTTTTAATAAATATACTGATGAAAATAGTAAAAGAATGGATAGTATATTTAATTGTGTTTTCATTTTCATGAATATATAAAATAGTTTATTACATTTACAGGTTCGTAAAATGCACTTATAAAAAGCGTCAGAACACCAGTTCCCGTAAAAGGACCGGTTCCAAAGTTAAACACCTCTATTTCATTATGTTGTCTGCCTTTTGTTACTGCTGGGATACTACTTAATAAATTATTACTTTTATTTATCGTTTTTTAAAAGTCCTACCGTATAATCCCAAACTAAAGTTTATATAGAAATGCTTTTGCTCTTTTCTTCCGTTACTATCATTCTATCTAAGAAACAATTTTTAATGTAAAAAATAAAATCAGAAAAACAAATTAATATATAGTCATTTTAATAAGAATTATTCTTATTCTGTATGCAGCCTGTGCTTCATCTGTTTATTTTAAGCCCCACCCTACCCCTCCACAAAGGGAGGGAATTCAATGATCTTGCTCCCTCCCCTTGGGGAGGGCCGGGGCGGGGTTCCTTACGGTTTTTCTTTTACAATACGTTTCAGACATCTTACATCTCATTCCCAAACTCAGATTTGGGAATGTACTTTTCTTTCAAAACTCTGTTTTGCATTAACTCTCAAATAATCATTCCTTTGAGTACTTTCCCTAATCATGGCCGTTTCATCTGTTAATTTTTTTACTTTACCCTTTCAGATGTCCAACATCTACCAGATGTTGGACATCTTTTTCTTCCAAATTGTGCATCCAGAGGGGATTAAGGGGTGTGTTCCCACTACTAACTTGAGATTCCGGCATTCCGATTCGCTCCAGCCGGAATGACATTTATGATAATCTCAAAAACAATCATCCCCTTAGGTGTTTATCTTAATCATGGCCGTTTCATCTGTTTATTTTAAGCCCCACCCTACCCCTCCACAAAGGGAGGGAATTCAATGATCTTGCTCCCTCCCCTTGGGGAGGGCCGGGGCGGGGTTCCTTACGGTTTTTCTTTTACAATACGTTTCAGACATCTTACATCTCATTCCCAAACTCAGATTTGGGAATGTACTTTTCTTTCAAAACTCTGTTTTGCATTAACTCTCAAATAATCATTCCTTTGAGTACTTTCCCTAATCATGGCCGTTTCATCTGTTAATTTTTTTACTTTACCCTTTCAGATGTCCAACATCTGCCAGATGTTGGACATCTTTTTCTTCCTGCTGTTATGACATTGCGGGGAACGAAGCGGCGAAGAAATCTCGGGCTCTTATGCAGATTTCTTAGAGATTGCTTTGCGCTGCTCCTAATGACAAGTTGAAAATTAAAATCTGTAAATTCTTTCTGCCACACTATACTATGTGCATTCGGTTCTCTTTACTTCTTTATTTTAATGATATTAATAGATACGGATAAGCATCAGAAAAATCAAATTAATACAAAAATGCGAAAATAATTTTATTTTTGTTAAATTTGCTTAAATTAGTTTTTGCTAAACAAAATATTAACATACAGCAAATCGTTTTAAAACACAGACTAAGAAAAAATGATTTTCATTTTAAAATGCGTCTTAAACTGATAAGATAGATATGAAACTAAAAGAACTTGAATTTGGAGAAAAGGCGGTAATAACTAAGGTAAAGGGCAGGGGTGCATTCCGCAAAAGAATAATGGAGATGGGCTTCGTTGCCGGCAGGGAAATAGAAGCAATCAAAGAAGCCCCCTTTAAAGACCCGAAAGAATACCGCATAATGAACTACGAAGTAATGCTCCGCAACGGCGAGGCAGGCATGGTGGAGGTGGTCTCGGAGAGTGAAGCCAAAAAAATGCAGAACGGCACTTTTTCCGGCATGATTGACGAAAAACTTTTAAAAACAACTGCCGAAAAAAAGAAAAAGGAAATAAACGTTGTTCTTATAGGCAACCCCAACTGCGGCAAAACGACCGTTTTCAATTTTGCATCCCACTCCAAAGAGCGCGTGGGCAATTACTGCGGCGTTACCGTCGAATCTAAAGAAGCGCAGTTTAAGCAGGACGGCTATACTTTTCACATAACCGACCTGCCCGGCACATATTCCATGACGGCATATTCACCCGAAGAAATATACGTCCGCCGTTTCATACAGGAGAATGCTCCCGACGTAGTGGTAAACGTAATAGAATCTTCCAATCTGGAGAGAAATCTTTACCTTACCACCGAGCTTATCGATATGGACATAAAAGTCGTTGCAGCATTGAATATGTACGACGAACTCGAGAAAAAAGCCGATATATTTGACCACGAAAAGCTCGGTAAAATGATAGGCATTCCTTTCGTGCCGACGGTAGCCTCTAAAGGCAAAGGTATTAAAGAGCTTTTCAAAAAGATTATTGATGTTTATGAAGACCGCGACAAGACAGTCCGTCATGTGCATATCAATTACGGACTTTCCGTAGAAAATTCAATAAAACAAATTCAGGATAATATTTACAGGCACTGCCCCGACAGCCTTACCGACCGTATTTCATCGCGTTTTCTTGCATTGAAACTGCTTGAAAAAGACACTGCCGCCGCAGAAACAATTCTGGAGTGCGCCGGAAAACAAAAATTGGCTGAAATCGTAAAAGACGAAATTGAAACACTGGAAGCTGATACAAAGCTTGAGAGTGAAACGGTCATAACCGATGCAAAATACGGGTTCATTGCAGGAGCGCTGAAAGAAACATACAAACCCGGCGCCCGCAGGAAACACTCGAAAACAGAGATTATAGACAATATCGTTACACACAAGATATGGGGTCTGCCAATCTTTCTCTTTTTCATGTGGCTAACTTTTTACAGTACTTTTACGCTCGGCGAATACCCGATGCAGTGGATAGAGTTCGGGGTTGACCGGACAGCAGCTTTCTTTTCCCTGCTTCTGGGCGAAGGAATGCTGAAAGACTTTTTTGTAAACGGAATAATCGGCGGATTGGGCGGCGTGCTTGTTTTCCTGCCCAATATAATCATGCTTTACCTTTTCATTTCACTGATGGAAGACACAGGGTACATGGCGCGTGCAGTTTTCATAATGGACAAAGCCATGCACACCATAGGCTTGCACGGAAAATCATTCATACCGCTTCTAATGGGTTTCGGCTGCAATGTGCCCGCTATTATGTCCTCGCGCATCATAGAAAGCAGACGCGACAGACTGCTTACCATGCTTATAAATCCTTTTATGTCCTGCAGCGCACGCCTTCCGGTTTATGTGCTTTTCATAAGCGCGTTTTTTGTGCATTATCAGTCCCTGATACTATTCGGAATTTATCTGACGGGTGTGCTGCTGGCAATATTATCCGCAATTCTATTCAAAAAAACACTTTTTAAAACGCAGGATATTCCTTTTGTGATGGAATTGCCAAGATACAGAATGCCCACGCTAAGAAGCATTTTAAAGCACATGTGGTTCCGTGCGTCGCAATATCTGAAGAAAATCGGCGGAGTAATTCTTGCTGCATCGGTTATAATATGGGCGCTGGGCTACTTCCCCCGCAATGTGGAATATTCCCGCAATTATGAGCAGGATGCTAATCAGATAGAACAAATGTACAACGAAAAAATCGCTCTTGCCGATAAAAACAATATTGAAGGCATAAAACACCTCCGGCAGGAAAAAGAATCACGCCTGCACCGCATAGAGCTTGCAAAGAAGTACGAAGAACAGGAAAACTCATATATCGGCAGGATAGGCGGTTTCATTCAGCCGGTAATGGCACCTCTCGGGTTCGACTGGAAAATGACGGTCAGCATCATAACAGGCATTGCAGCAAAGGAAGTTATCGTTGGCACTATGGGAGTCCTCTACGAAGCGGAAGACGAAGACGATGCAGCCTCGCTTACCAAAAAACTTCGCAGCCAGCGTTACCACAGCGGAGAAAAAGCCGGTCAAAAGGTATTCACGCCTCTGATAGCGCTGAGCTTCATGCTGTTTATTCTTATTTACTTTCCATGTGTAGCCGTTATCTCCGCCATAAAAAAGGAAAGCGGCGGCTGGAAATGGGCAATGTTTTCAGTAGGGTACACAACTGTTCTTGCCTGGACTGTCTCATTTATGGTCTATCAATTAGGCAGTCTGCTGATGTAAAAAAAATTAAGATTAGGCTTGAAAAACACTAAAACATCAGAATCACTTCGCAATGCCGTTATCCTGCTGGGCAGCACCATGTCCGTAATGGCGGGAGCATCCATAGCGCCTGCCCTGCCCGAAATGAGCAGGTATTTTTCCGGAGTTGAAAACGCCGAGTTCCTCGTAAAGATAATGCTTACGGTACCTTCGCTTTTCATCGCCTTGTTTTCTCCGCTTGCAGGCATTATTTTTGACAAGTGTGGCAGAAAAATCCCCCTTGTGTTTGCAACTGCCCTTTACGGGATTTCCGGCGTTTCCGGTTTTTTTCTGGACAATCTGTACCTGATATTAGCAGGGAGGGCATTTCTCGGTATTTCCGTTGCTTTTATCATGGCGGGGTATATTACCATAATCGGAGATTTATTTTCAGGCACCCGGCTGAACAAATTCATGGGCGCCCAAGCTGCTTTCATGAGCTTCGGCGGCGTTTTATTCCTTGCGGTAAGCGGCGCCCTGGCAGACATTGAATGGCGGCATCCTTTTCTTATTTACCTTTTTGCTTTTATGATTCTGCCCGGTATCATCGGTTTCCTTTATGAAACAAGGCAAAAAGAAGGATATGATGAAAACCAAAGTGAAACGGAGTTTCGTTTGAAAAATACATTCCCAAATCGGAGTTTGGAAATGAGAAGTCAAAAAACTGATATTGACACAGAAAAGTCTGCCGGACAAAACACTTCCCAAAAAGGACTTTTTAGAAAAGAAGTATTCCAAAACACAAAATCGGTTTATGTAATTGCATTTATCGGTATGGCTCTTTTTCTGATGATACCCGTTCAGCTTCCATTCCTGCTGAAAGAAAACTCGGAAATCAGCAATACAAATGTCGGTCTGTTAATGTCTCTCTGGATACTATGTTCGGCAGTTACATCCCTTTTTTACAGGTATATCCGCCGTAAAATGAGCTTTTATCCGGTTTTTTCACTTGCATTTTTCCTATGGTCATTCGGTTATGCAGGGCTTTCATTGTCGGAAAATATGACGATTATCACAGCCGGATTAATTTTGTCGGGCATCGGAAACGGTCTTGTGCTGCCTAATACTAAAGTGCTGCTTATAAACATCGTTCCAGGTGAATTTCGCGGAAGGGCTGTCGGTGTTTTGACAATGGCTTTCTATTTCGGGCAGTTTTTCTCGCCCATGCTCTTCAGAGCAGCAATTCCCGAGGGAGAAATACAAAACGGCTTTGCATTCTATGCAGGAGTAATGTTTGTAATAGCTTTTATATTTTTTATTCTTCGAGGCAGAAAGTGATTCATTTATATCTAATTAGAAATAATGTACCGGAGAAATGATCCTGTTGCTTGACCGTTGAATTGATCCGCTGAAACTTTTACAAGGCTTTTTTTTCAGTATTTGGAAAAGCATTCTCAGTTCAGATAATTCTAAATTTGATATTAAATTCTTATTATTGTATTATAATTTTAACCGGCGATGTTCATTACAGATTGTCAATTTTGAATTTAAAATACTATAAAAATATTTAAAACCAGGCAATGAACGAAAAAAAAGCCCCCTCCGGCTTGGAGAGGGCATCGGGGTGAGGGTTCTTAAAAAGAATTTTACCGTTTTGTAATACTGCCTGTTTTCAAATCTATGGTTACATTTATGTCCGGTGTAGGATCTGCATAATTGGCTTCTATCAGCGCCGCAAGCATAGCGGCTTCGCCGCCCATTCCTTTTATCATTGCTATCATTCCCTGCATTTCCGCATCGTAAAGGTCGGGTTCGTCGCCATGGTAATAGTCAATCAGAGCAGGCGTTATAACGGCAGAAAGCTGTGTTGCCTCAGCTTGATCTAAGCTGAAAGGCTCCATCATCAGATACCCTATCACAACGTTTCCGAGACCGTTTGACAGATAATCATAAGCATAAGCCTGAAAATCGCTGAAAGAACCTATATCCCATATTACGTCATTTATCAGCTCGGTTGTTATTATCAGCTTCTCGCCTGATGTAAGTTCGCAAAAACGCAGAGGGCATGTCCATGTAACTGTAGAGCCTGTCTGCAGGTCAAAAATAAATGTTTCGTCTGTATTGTTTTCAAAAAGTGCGATGTCATGGGCGTGGTGGTGTCCCGTAAAAATAAGCTTCATGCCTTTGCTTGAGAAAATACTACTCAAATTCTGGAAATCGTCGATTATATATTCATCAAAAAGCATTTTCTGGCTCGGGAAATGCTCCAGCAGATTGTGGTGCATAAAGCCGATAACGAACTTGCCTTTTGCTTTGGCTTCGTCGAGCTTGCTCTCCACCCATATCAGAGTTTCCGGCTTAATTCTTCCGCCTGTAACCGAATGCCCCTGTCCCGCCGGAGGATTTTCATCATATTTGCATACGTCAAGGCTCATCACCCAAATGCCTTCGACCGGTTCGGCTATATAGCTGAGGGATGCGGCATCCTGCTCGTAAGCTTCATTAAAACCGAAGTCGGCGAATATCTGCTTAAAATCTTCTCTCGAGACGGCATCTACATTATATGCTCCGCTGGCATTATAACCTTGAGCTAAAGGATTTGCAACATCGTGGTTTCCCGGACATACAAATACTTTTTTTCCGGATGCTTCCATTTCAGCTAAGCCTTGTGCTACTAACTGCGAACTCGTCTTTGTGCCGTCTTTTGTAAGATCGCCGGCTACAATAACAAAATCAAGTTCTTTCAGCTTTATCATATCTACTGTTTTGTTAAAGATAGCGTTGCTCTCGGCAATAAGCTTTCTGTCATGGGCAATGTAAGTCTGGAAGGCTTCGCCCTCGGTGCCTAACGAAGGATCGTAAACATGCGGATCGGCAATAACTGCAAACTTTGCTTTAGGAAAATCATCCGTGGGATCGGTTCCGTTATCGTCGTCTTCCGAGCAGGATGTGATAATAAGCGATGCGGCTGCTGCCAGAATTAATAAAAGAATCAAGTTTTTTTTGTAATAATTGTTCATGGAACATCTCCTTATATTTTTTAAAAATAGCAGTAAATTTTTCCGCAACTTAACAAGTAAGTTTTAAGTTAATGTTTGCTTTCGGTAAATTTAATGTTAAATTATCGATTATTGTGAAATGTTTATAGGCAGGATAATTTTATTAGAAAACAGGTTTTATTCGTTACGAGAGATTCCGCAGCAAGTGCGTAATGACATTATTTGTATTTCCCCCTATTGAGAAGGGACAATTTTTGATTTTCAGATGTCCAGCATCTGCCGGATGTTGGACATCTTTTTCTTCCTGCTGTTACGTCATTGCGAAGAGCGAAGCGATGAAGCAATCTCAAGAGAAAATCGTTTTTTTTCATGCTGAACTTGTTTCAACATCTCAAGTTAGGAATATCCCCTCCCCAAGAGGTGATTAAGGGATGTGTTCCTCATTCATGAAATTCTGAAACAAGTTCAGATTGACAACACTTTTCTCGTCTCATTCCCAAACTCCGATTTGGGAATTTAATTATCTTCAAAAACTCTTTTTTACATTAACTCTAAAATAATCATATCTTGAGTGATTTTCCCGAATCATGGTTGTTTTATATTACAAATATCTGTGCAGAGGTCCGTGATGCATAGTGAATTTCGGTATGTAGCCGGAATTGTCCCTTCCGAAGCATACGCCCATCTGTTCGTAGAGGGATACTTCATTCAAATCGACGTAACGCTGGAGAATAGCCTCTTTGGTCGGCATGTAAATTATTTCGTCCCATTCTGCTCCTACTACTGTCTTACCTGAGTATCCGGTATTTTTATATCGCTAATCACTGCTCTTACGTTCCCCAAATGGTCCTTCAGTTCGTAATTCTTAAAACGCATCTCCCTCGAAAATCCTGTAAAATTAAATAAACTGTGCTCCGGAAAGAATTGGATTTTTTAGTTTTAACAATTAATAAGTTTGGAATTCGTATATTAAATTAGTTTGTTAAAAATTCATTATTATATATGAGCGAAATAATATTTCTTGTCGAAGAATCTCTTGAAGGTGGCTGGTCTGCAAGGGCGCTTGATTTTCAGCATATTCACCGATGCTGATAGCGTTGATGAATTAAAAGAGAACATCAAGGATGCCGTATCCTGCCATTTTGAAGCAAGCGAAATGCCTAAAATAGTAAGAATGCACTTTGTCAGAGATGAAGTTATTGCACTGTAATGAAAATTCCAAGAGATATTAGCGGAAACCAACTGTCAAAGAAACTCTTAATGCTTGGGTACAATATTAGCAGACAAAGCGGTAGCCATATCCGGCTAACAACTATCCAACACGGGGAACATCATATTACTATTCCTGCTCATAATCCTATTAAAATCTGAACTTTATCTTCGATTCTGAATGACATTGCAATTCATTTTGAAATAAGTAAAGAAGATTTGATTGAAAAGCTATTTTAGAATAATGACTGAATCTGAAATAGCTATTTCCCTTCATCTCCTTACCCTTCTCCATGCCGTTAAAGCCATACCTGTACTCTTCCTCTACATTGCCGAAACCCGGCATCTCCATCCCGAAGGGGAAGTAGTCGTAGCTTGCCAGCAGCTTCGCCTCAAAGCCTCCCGGCAACATCGGGTTCTTAATATCGCTTATCACGCTTCTTAAGTTTCCTAAATGGTCTAAATTGATTTGGAATCAATGACAATTATTCCGTTAATCCGCTCAAAATGCTTTGTGTTGCTTGTCAGAACAGGAATATTGTGTACTCGGCAGACAGCAGCTATGAATATGTCTCGGAATTCTATTAATTTGTTATCTTTGTATAGTTCATGAAAAATATCGGCGGCAACAATTGCAGTTTCATAAGTGAAGCTTAGTATCGGCAAGCCACCTATTAGCAATTCAATATCTTTACGCTTTTGCTCTGTTCTTGCGCCGATGAACAACTCATAAACCGTAACCGAACTAACGAATTTCTCCGTTTCATCAGCTATTCTGTAAAGTGCTGTTTCTTTTTTCTGCTTTAACCTTAGAAATTCAATGAAAACGGTTGAATCGATTACCACTCTTTCGGCATCCATTGCCCGTACCTTTTCTGATTATCATTAAATAATTTCATATCCTCATCGCTCCAAACCGAAACGTCGAGAATCCTATCTCTATAAGATTTATGAGTTTTCTGCTCAGCGCTTTTCGCTCTACTCAGCAAAAAGTCCATTAACTCCGACACCAAATTTTTCGATGATTTGTCGAGTAATTCGTATTTTAAAGATATATCGTTCATAACCAACTTTTTCCAGAAATTTACAAAACTATTCTCAAAAGCAGAAATATATTTATATTTTTAAACTCGGGTTTAGACTTAATTTATTTTAAATATATCATGAGCTTCTCCATGCCGCCCGCGCCATAGCGGTAGTCTTCCGCCACATTGCCGAAACCCGGCATTTCCATCCCGAAGGGGAAGTAGTCGTAACTTGCCAGGAGCTTCGCCTCAAACTCAGGCTGCGGCGCAGGCAGTCCCGTCGGTATTTTCAAGTCGCTTATCACGCTTCTTACATTCCCAAGGTGGTCTTTCAGTTCATATTGTTTGAAAAGCAGTTGCCTTGTAAACCTCGGAATATACGAAAAATACGGCGGATTTTCAAGCGCATAGTTCTCTTCCGACAAATTTAAATACCGCAGGGGCTTCTCCGGCTTGCGAATGGCAAAACGGCAGACACAAAAAGGAGAATAGACAAATATTGATACTTAATATACTTCATCATGAGTGCCTATAGTTTCTAAAAGTATTGCCTTTTGAACTTCATCTGAATCTTCAATTTTATATTCGACGAATTTAAGAATCAATCGCAAATCATATCCGGCATAGCAAGACCAACTGTCATTCAGTTTTCCTTTTAGTTTGTGTAATTTTAAACTATTATGGAATGGATCGGATGATAATTGAACAAGGCATTCTCTTATGTTCTGCTTATATTCGGGTTTCTTCTTTATCAGCTTTTTCGCAGCTTTCTCGAAAGAAGATGATTTTAATAAGAGATAGCTCACGATTCCAAATCTCTCATGATTTCATCTACAGTTTGAGGTTTAAGCTTGTTTTCCTTGAATTCTTTTCCTGCGTGAGCAATATCCGATAAAAGTCTTTCCCTATTGTTTTCAATATTTCGTTGAAACAAAATATATGAGAGTCTTTGCTGTTCTTCTGGCTCTAATTTTTCAGCAGCATCAAGTATTTCAGAAAATGTATTCATCATTTCCTCCTGGTAAAACTATCTTTTTCATAGGAAACGCATTAATATTTTAAATATTTCTCAAGTAAAATTATCGCGTTATCAAAAAAACAAATCAAAAATTGAAAATTCAAAGCACTGTCTTTCTCCATCCCGTTAAAGCCGTAGCGATATTCCGTTTGTGGCGGCGCGGCTGTCGGCATTTCCATACCGAAGGGGAAATAATCATAGCTTGCCAGCACCTTCGCCTGAAAGCCGCCCATCGCCGGTTTCTTTATATCGCTAATCACCTTCCTCACATTCCCAAGGTGGTCTTTCAGCTCATATTGTTTGAAAAGCAGTTGCCTCGTAAACCTCGGAATATACGAAATATACGGATAAGTGTCAAGGGTAAAGTTCATCTCCGTCAAATTAACATACCTCAGTGGCTTCTCCGGCTTGCGAATGGCAAAACGCCCATGACTTTCCGAGCCGTAAATGTGCCACTCGGAAAGCTTAGGCAGGTTTGCCATTAACATAGCGGCACTGCCCCTCATTCATAGAAACAAAACGCTCTATACCCTTCCAATACCACATCGTAGCCGAAGAACCCGCCAAGCATTGAGTAGGACTGATTGTTCCGGAAGCGAAACCACCTTCGTCAATAATCGTAAAGCTATGACTGTCTGCCGCTGTCCAATCAATAGGATCGGCTAAGGGGTCATGCTCAAAATTATAAATCGCCTTCACCTTGCCGTTTGCTCCCCGAGCCGGAGCGAAGCGGAGACAAGCGCAGCTAATATCAAGTATTTCATCCCCTCCCCAAGAGGTGATTAAGGGCTGTGTTCCTCATTCGTGAGATTCTGAAACAAGTTCAGAATGACAACACTTTTCACATCTCATTCCCAAACTCCGATTTGGGAATGTGCTTTTCTTTCAAAACTCTGTTTTGCATTAACTCTCAAATAATCATCCCCTTATGTGATTTTCCCGAATCATGGTTGTTTTATATTACAAATATCTGTGCAGAGGTCCGTGATGCATAGTGAATTTCGGTATGTAGCCGGAATTGTCCCTTCCGAAGCATACGCCCATCTGTTCGTAGAGGGATACTTCATTCAAATCGACGTAACGCTGGAGAATAGCCTCTTTGGTCGGCATGTAAATAATTTCGTCCCATTCTGCTCCTACTACTGTCATACCTGAATATCCGTTTGCGAGCATCTGCACTGCGGCGGCGCCTGCCTGTTTGCCGAATTTCACGTCAAAACAGCTTGTTTCCCCTGCACGGACGAGGTGCCCGAGCGATACTTCGCGAATTTCGGGATACATGTAAATACCATCTACGTAAATCCCTTCTTCTTTCAGGGTTTCGCCCCACACGGGGTCTTTTTTCATATAGCGCTCAAGTTGGCTGCGTACGTATTTAGAGGCGCCCTCGAGCTTTTGATGTCCAAATGAGTCTTTTTTATCTAGATCGCTGAATATCTTTCCGGCTTTATCTTTGATACCTTCGGCAACCACTATAATATAGGTAGAGCCTTTTACATCGCTGTTTTTCAGGCGGGTTATGTATGTTTCGCGGAAATGTTCGTATAAAACTTCATAATCAACGGGTATTTCAGGAATCAGTACCGCATCGGCATCGGCGCCTATGCCGCCGTGAAATGCTGTATGTCCAGCATACCTGCCAAACACTTCTATAATAAGAGCGCGGTTGTGAGTAAGCCCGGTTGTTCTCAAATCCTGCGTAAAGCGGGCTATCCTGTTTATGGTGGAATCTCCTCCGACGGAATAAGTCTGAAGGTCAAGGTCCATCGTTTTTGGTACGTGGATGGCTGATATTCCCTGATTAATGAGGTCAACCACAACTGAACCGGTATCGTCGCCGCCTGCTATTACAAGTCCGTCGATACCATGTTTTTGCAGACCTTTTTTAATCTTATCATATTTTTCAGGGTCCTGTATCTTTGAAATTTTCACTCTCGAGTGCCCTGCTTCAGAACCGGCAACTCCCGAGAAAATCCTGTCGAGACGCGCCTTGCTCAGGGGGGTGGGGTCGAGTTTCAAAAGATTATAAAGACCTGCATATCCGTTAGGTATGATAAATGTCTCAATATTGAGGCTTGACGCCATTCTGGCGGCGCCTTTCAAAACTGCGTTTAATCCACCGCAGTCGCCGCCGCTAGTTATCAATCCGATTTTCTTTACTTCAGCCATATCTGCTTCCTTTTTAAACTAATGAATATATCATCAAAAAAAATTTATGCAAATTAATAAAGAATTTACATATTTGAAACACTTTTCAGGCTTCTTGCACTGCCTTTTCAAGTTTTTCTATCAAAATAAGATACAGGCGGAGATTACCTTCAAGACTCTCTATATCGAAATTAGATGCGCTTTCGGCTAAGAGCACTCCGTAAGTTTTCAAACAGGAAATATCGTATTCTTCTCCAATACCCCGTAGTTTTTCTCCGAACTTTTCTATTTCGTCAATGACAAAAGAATCTTTCAGCTCTTTCCATTCCTCAAAGAATTCTTTTTTAAGCATTTCCAGAATTTTTGAGGCAGCTTCCTTATTTTCCAGGGTAATGGACGGCGAGAACATATCAGTCTCCTTAGCCTCTGATTTTCCGGGTGGTTCATCAGAAGAAACATCGATTTCCAAATAAGACATCATTTCTTTGATAAGGTCTTTTTTCAAAACCGGTTTCCTCAGGTAGCCGTCGCATATATCCATAATTTTTTCAACAGTATTGGGCATTGCAGAAGCAGTGAGAGCGACGACGGGAATATCGGCAGTGCGGGGATTGTCTTTTATCATCCTGCTTGCCGTAAGACCGTCCATTTCAGGCATTTTAATGTCCATGAAAATAATATCGGGATGATTTTGTTCGGTTAATTCCAAAACTTCTCTGCCGTTGCGTGCCTCTATTATCCTTACACCTGCATTCCCCAAATAACTCTTTACCAGTTCACGGTTTACATCAATGTCATCGGCAATCAGCACAAGAGCGTCTTTGAAATAGACAGAAGAGTAATCCGCATCATCACTGTCCCTTATCATTAAATCATCAGATATTTTCATATCTTTAAACGAAGCGGAAAACACTGAACCTTTATCAACTCTGCTTACAAGATTAATGCTGCCGTTCATCATGTTGGTAAGGCGTTTTGTTATGGCTAATCCCAATCCGGTGCCGCCGTATTTGCGGGAGCTCTGTCCCTCCATCTGCACAAAAGGCTCGAAGATTCTATTCTTTTGGTTTTCGGGAATACCTATACCTGTATCTTCCACCTCGAAAGTAATATCTGCGAAACTGTTCTCATAATCTATGCTGTCAAGTGTCAGGGATAATTTCACAAACCCTTCTTTAGTAAACTTAACAGCATTACTCAGAAGGTTCAAGAGTATCTGCCTGAGCCTTGTTTCGTCTGCCATGACTGATTGCGGAATATTTTCATCAATTTCAATTAGAAAATCTATCTGTTTTTCTTCTGCCTTCAAATGAAGAATACCCTCAATTTCCTCGACGAGTATTCTTAAGTTCACCGGCTCTTTTCTAATCTCAAATTTCCCGGCTTCGATTTTGGACAAATCTAAGATATCATTTATTAATTCTAATAATGTTTTGCCGGCGGCGGCAATTGAGTTAAGATATTTCTTATGTCTCATCTCGATTATCTCCTGCTGGAGCAAATCGGCAAAGCCCAGGATGGCATTCATTGGAGTGCGTATTTCATGGCTCATATTAGCCAGAAAAAAGCTTTTGGCTTTTGTGGCTTCTTCGGCAGTGCGTTTTGCTTTTTCCAGTTCGGCAACTGTTTTTTGCAGTTTTTCCTTCTGTTCTTCCAGTTCATTTTTTGCCGCTTCAAGGTCTTTGTTGTACCACAGCAGTTCGTCTTTAATCCGTACCCAGGCAGTGATGTCGCGGAAAATGCTGATCCTTCCCGTAATCTTATTATTCTGTATCTGCGGTTTGGTAATAAGGTCGAGTACTTTCTCATTTTTTAAAAATATGGTGTCTATCATTTCGGAATCGGGCACATTCATAAGAGTCATTTCATCATGGTAAAAATCTTCTGAGTTCATAACTCTTTTGGATAGTTTTTTTAGAAATTCCCAGGCATTAAGCCCTATAATATTTTCATCGTGCATATTCCACATTGCAAGGAACTGCTCATTGCAGCTCTGCACTTTATTATCGGAATCGAACACAACAATACCTTCATTAATAACCGAAAGCATGTGGTTTGTAAAAGAAAGTGAGTTCTCGAGGGCTTCCTGCTGAATTTTTATATCGGTGATGTCCTGAACCACACCGAGCATTTTCACAGGCTCCCCTGCTTCATCAATAATTACTCTGCCTACCGCAGATATATATTTTATAGAACCGTCTGGCAGAATAATCCGATGCTCGGCGGCATAATCGGATTTTTCACTGAGCGCCTTGCCAATCTTGTCCTGAAGAGCCTTTAAATCGTCGGGATGTACACTGGATGTATATGTATCGAAGTCAATCTTCTTGTCCTGTTCTAAACCGTAAATCCTGTAAATCTGTTCTGACCAAGTTATATTGTTTTCTTTTATTTCCCACAGCCAGTGCCCCAGCCGGGCAAGTTTTTGTGCCTGATCGAGCAGAAAACTTCTTTCTTTCAGGCTAAGCTCTACTTTTTTCAGATCGCTTATGTCCTGAATAATAATTATCTGCCTGTTAGAGCGGGTTTTAGTGTCGGTAAGCTGCCTTCCGACCCCTTTTATGTATTTCAAGTCCTTGTTTTCTGCGAATATCCTGAACTGGATGGTAAAAAAATTTCTCGTAAGCAGCTCGCGGATAGACATATAAACCGATTCCCTGTCTTCGGGATGTACATGGTTTAAAAACTTGTCCATGGAAGGCTCGGTATCCTGAGGTTTAAATCCAAATATTTCAAAAACTTCCCTTGACCAAAGAGTATCTCTGCTTTCAGGATTGTAGTCAATAGTGCCTATCTTTGCCATCTTTTGGGTTTCTTCAAGCATGGCACGGCTTTTTATAAGATTTTCCTCATGTTGTTTTCGGTTGGTTATATCTCTTACCAGCCCGACAATGCTGTTTAATTTCCCGTCTTTAATAATTGGCGCTGTACGTACCCAAACCCACCGGATTTCTCTTTCTTTGTTGATAATGCGATACTCTTCGTTGAAAATACCCTTTTTTACATATTCCTCAGACTGGAGCTTTTCGAGAACATTTCTCTTGTCTGCCGGATGGACTATTTCTATAAATATTTCGGGATTTGAGTAAATAACACTTACAGGTCTTCCCCATAGTTTTTCAAAATAAGGATTTATATAAATCATTTTCTCAGGAGTGCGGAGAAATATCACTTCATCAATATTTTCGGCAAGCCTGCGGAATTTTTCTTCGCTTTCATGCAAAGCCTTTTCTGCTTCGATGCGATATGTAATATCTCTTGATGATGTTATGAGTTTTTCCACATTGCCGTTTTTGTCGGTAACAATTTTTGTAAAGGTTTCAAACCAAATAGCTTCTCCGCTTTTCGTTATAAACCGGTAAGTAACAACAATCGGATCTTCTCCGCCAAGAGCTTTTTCATGCGATTCTTTTCTGATTCTTTCAATGTCATCGGGATGAAAAAAATCATAAGGATTTCTACGCGTAAGTTCGCTGTCTTCGTAGCCTGTTACATTTTTGCAGGATGGCGAAACGTATAAATATGTGCCGTCAGGTTCGTGCAGACACACAAATTCATACTGGTTTTCAGTAAGAAGACGGTAGTTTTCTTCGCTGCGTCGAATGGCTTTTTCCTGAAGTATGTAATCTGTTACATCGAAAGCAAAACCTATCATACCGCCGCTTTCCGAATCGAAGATAAGATAATTTCTAAGGTAGAAAACTTTGTTTTCAGTCTTCATTTCGAAAACAAAATTCGTGGTTTCTCCTCTGAGAGCTTTGTCAAAATAAACGGCGTAATCCTGAAAAATCTCATAAATATTTTTATTGATTAAATCCTGCTCATCCAGACCTATCCGCCTGACACCCATGCCTGATATATCTTTTATGGCGCCGTCGGAAGTGATATGAAAAGCCATAACAGGCAGATTGTCGAGGATGTTGTCAAGCATTTTAAGCCTAGGGCTGTCGGAAAGTCTGATGCTGTTTTCTTCGTAGATACGGATTTTATTGCGAAGTCTTTCGTTTTCCCGGATTAATTCCTCTTTAGATATGTTATCGTAGTCCATATAGACTTATTTTTCACGCTCTATAACAAAATTTGCAAAATCAGTAAGAGATTTCTTAGCAGGGGAATCATCAAAAATTTCGAGGCTTAACACCGCTTTTGCAGCATAGTCGCGGGCAGTTTTCCCTGCATATTCTATACCTCCGGATTCCGTGATAAAGTCAGCTATTTCTTTTATTTTACCGGAAGTAAGTTTTTTTTCTTTTACCATTTTCTTTATTGTGTCAGCTTTTCTGCCGGGATTAGCTGAAAGCGAATACAAAAGCGGAAGCGTAATCTTTTTTTCTTTAAGATCATTACCGACAGGCTTTCCGATTATACTTCCTTTGCTTTGAATGTCAAAAATATCGTCGCGTATCTGGAAAGCAATACCCGTCATTTCGCCGTAATTGCGGAGGGCGGCTTGTTTACTTTTGTCGGCAGTGGCGCTTATAGCTCCTATTTCACAGCAGGAGGCAAGAAGTGAGGCAGTTTTGTCAGATATTATTTTAAAATAGTTTTCTTCATCTACATCAAAATTAAGGCTTTTTTGTATCTGCCGCAGTTCGCCTTCACTCATTCTTCTGACGGCTGTCGAGCTTGCTTTCAGAAAATCGAATTCATCGTTGTCAATAGAAGTCATAAGCCCTTTTGCAAGCAGAAAATCACCAATGAGAACCGCAATTTTATTGTTCCATTCGGCATTGATTGTAGCAATCCCGCGTCGTTTGGAGGATTTGTCAACAACGTCGTCATGGACAAGAGTGGCTGTGTGCAAAAGCTCAACCATGGCAGCACCGGTATATGAGCGTTCGTTTACACCCCCGCATATTTCAGCACTTAAAAAAACGAGCAGAGGTCTTACCTGCTTGCCCTTTTTCTTTGTTATATAGCGAATTATTAAGTCAAGCAGAGCCACGTCAGATTTCATCAAATCCCGAAAATACGAGTTGAATTCCTTAAAATGTCCTTCTATCGGCTCTCTGATATGCTCTAAAGTCATTATTTCCAAATTTATTTCTTATCCTTCTTATAAGTTAACAAAGCAATATACGATTTTATTGTAATATTGAAAACCCTTTGCATAAAATAATTAAACGCTTCTGCTTTTCTTTCAAAATAATTTTCGTAATTTCGGTTAAAAATGTTTAACATGAAATGAAAATTCTTTTTTTAAATCCGAGACTGCCCTATCCTCTGATAAGCGGAGACAGGGTAAAGTCTTACCATTTGCTGAAGCACCTTGCCAAAGAGCATGACGTAACGCTCGTTTCATATTTTCAGGGCAGCAGATTTCCCGAAGTATTTGAAAATAAAGTAAGAAATCTCGGCGTCCAAACTTTTACTTTCCCGCTAAGCCCTGTTACTGCAGGACTTAACGCAGCAAAACATCTTTTTGAAATGCCTCTGGAAATTGCCTATTACACCGGAAGAAAGTTTAAGAAAAAAGTGGAAGAACTGCTTGAAAATGAAAATTTTGATATAGCCGTTTCATTTTTTATGCGTGCATCTGAATATCTGAAAAATAAGGATTTGCCGAAGATTTTAATTGCAGAGGACTGCCGCATTCTTTATCAGCAGCGGTCTTATCAGAAAAGCCGCAACCCCTTACAAAAATTTGTACGTCTGTGGGAATATCTTCATCTTTTATCTTACGAACCCAAGACAGTAAACAGATTTGACATTACCACATGCGTTACTAAGACAGACATTGAAAACATGCGCCTCCGCTCGCCTAATGCCGATTTCATGCTCTTAACAAACGGGGTTGACCTTGAGTATTTCAAACCGGCAGATATATTTTCACAAAGAAGCGGCATCGTGTTTACGGGAAAGCTTGACGTATATTCAAATACAATGATGGCTCAGGAGATTATCCTTCAGCTTTTTCCTAAAATAAAAAGACAGATTCCTAATTCACAGCTCACAATTGCAGGGGCAAAAGCTCCTTCCTCTCTTACTGCATTCAGGTCTAACAGCATAAACATAAAATCAGACGTACCCGAAATGCTTCCTTATTATCAAAATGCCCGGGTTTTTCTGCATCCTCACAGAGGCGCTTCCGGCATTCAAAATAAAGTATTAGAAGCAATGGCTTGCGGGTGCTGCGTAGTAACAACTCCTACGGGTGTGCAGGGCATACCGGCTAAGCACGGAAAAAATGTTATGATTTCAAATTCAAAAATGGAATTAGTGGAAAACACTCTAAAACTTCTAAAGGATGATACTTTAGCAGAAAATATCTCCACAAATGCCCGCAAAGCTATTGAAAACTCCCATTCTTGGGAAACTGTTTACCGCCAGATGGATGCCGTGCTTGAAAGAATAAACACTAAAAAATAATCAAAAAAAAATCCCCTGCCTGAGGGGATTTAAAAATCAAGGTTTGTCTTTCTTCACAATATTTGAATTTACTTTCCTATAAACATCATTACCGAATCTTTTGCCCATGCAACGATAGGTGTATAAAAAATACCAAAGTAAAGTGTCGGCGCCGCTAATGCGATAGCCAGAACATAGCTGCCCATGGGATTTTCTATTTTAGATTTTTGTGAATCCACGTCGCGCAGATACATATTGCGGACAATTTTCATGTAATAGTAAAGCGAAACAACGCTGTTCAAAATGCCGACCACCGCAAGCCATATCCACTGGTCGCCTGCTTCGAGAACTGCCATAAACAGGAAAAGCTTGCCGATGAAACCGGCTGTCGGCGGCAGTCCCGTAAGAGAAATCATGAAGATGACCATGAAAACGCCGAGCATGGGAGCGCGGTAGCCCATTCCGTAGTAGTCTTCTATATCTTCGCTGCCCGTTTCGTTTGCAATGAGCATGGTTACATAGAAAGCGCCGAGGTTCATAAGCAGATAGACAAAGAAGTAAATGAGAACTGCGGCATATCCGGCTGAAGTCATTACAACAACTCCCATAAGCAAATAGCCTGCATGGGCAATGCTGGAGTATGCAAGCAGCCTTTTTATGTTCGTCTGCCATACGGCAACGAAATTTCCTATCGTCATCGTCAGAACGGCAAATACGGCTAAAATAAAGCTCCAGTCAACCTGCTGTATGGTAGTCCATATTTCGTTGGATTCATAAATGCCTGTGTCTATGAATGCTGTTTTTATCAGTCTCATTAAAATGGCAAATCCGGCGGCTTTGGATGCTACCGAGAGATAAGCCGTAATCGTTATCGGCGCACCTTCGTAAACGTCGGGCGTCCAGAAGTGGAAGGGAACCATTGAAATTTTAAAGCCGATACCGGTTAATATCATAATGCCTGCCATAACAAGCGGAAATACCGATATGTCGCCTGCCATAAGCGCCTGATTGATTTCCATGAAGTTAAAGCTGCCCGTAAGCCCGAAAATAATCGAGATACCGTAAATCATAATACCGGAGGAAGCAGCTCCGTATATAACATATTTCAGGGAGGCTTCGCTTGCCCGCTTTATTTCTTTTGTAAATCCTGCAAGAACATAAGAGGACATACTCATTGTTTCTATGGCGAGGTACATCAGCACAAGATTGGAAGCCGAGGAGAGAAGGAACATTCCGAAAGTCATGCCGATAATGATTGTAAAATACTCGCCGAGTCTTCTGTTTTCTTTATAAAGTTCTTTTGAATAAAAAGACATAAAGGAAACAACAATGGAAGCCAGCAGAATCACCAGTTTGAAAAATCTTGCAAAGGGGTCAACGGCTGCCATATTAGAAAAAATACCGGTGTTTGCTTTGCAGAACGGGCAGCTCAGAAGCAGCCAGCCGGTTATGATAAAGCCGACTATTGCAGTATATCCGGCTATATTTTTCGATTTTTTGAAAATCAGGTCGAGTATTACGGCAACAACAAAGGTAATCACCAGAGCCGTTTCGGGCCAAAAAAGGCTCATACTTTTTTGTATCTCTCCTGCAAACTGATCTATCGGTATCATAAGCCTATATTTTATAGTTAATTATTATTCAAATTAAAATCAAAAAAAACTTACATCCCGGCAAAATGCCCGGTAATTTTAACAAAGTCCACCAAGTGGTTTACCGATGTTGTCATAAGTCCGATTACGGGATTAGGGTTAATGCCGAGATAAATAATTACAAAAGCTAACGGCAGAAGGCCCGTAAGCTCTATGGCGTTAATGTCGTCATGTTTGTAATGTTTCTTGGTCGGGTCCCATGGGCCTTTCCATCTGTCGGGTATTTTACCGAAGAAAACCTTCTGCAAAGCCCACAGCATATAACCCGCGCCGATGATAATACCGAGAACTGAAATAATCGTGTAAACGGGATATGTCTTAAAGGCGCCTAAGAACACAAGCACCTCTGAGATGAAACCGCTCATGCCCGGCAGTCCTATTGCAGCAAAAAAGGCTATCATCATTACACCGGTATAAACGGGCATTTTGTTTGCCAGTCCGCCGAAATCGTCAAGTCCCCTTGTGTGAGAGCGGTCATAAATAACTCCCACAATCATAAAGAGCATAGCAGTGATTGTGCCGTGGTTGAACATCTGGAAAATGGCTCCGACCATTCCCTCTGTCTGCATTGATGCCATGCCGAGCATAACGTAGCCCATGTGGGAAACAGAAGAATATGCTATCAGCTTTTTGAAGTCCCGCTTACCTACTTTGAACTGGCCTAAGGCGCAGAATCCGCCGTAAACTATTGACACCATACCTACCACAGCGATGAATTCCTGGAAGAACTGCACTCCGTCGGGGAACATGGGCCAGCTTATCCTCAGCATACCGTAAGTACCCATTTTCAGAAGGACCCCGGCAAGGATGACGCTTATTGGTGTAGGCGCTTCCACGTGTGCATCGGGAAGCCACGTGTGGAACGGCACTGTAGGCACTTTTATGGCAAAGCCCACAAAGAGAGCCATAAAAGCTATGTACCTCCAAGTAGTCCCCATTCCGTGCAGAATAGAATCCGGCGAATATTTCGACGGGTCCATCATATCGAGCATATTGAAAGAACCGACCCCAAAATAAAGCGCAATCATCACCAAAAGCATGAAGACCGAGCCGAACAATGTGTAAATAAAGAACTTAATAGCGGCATATTCTTTCCTCGGTCCGCCCCAGATGCCTATCAAAAAGTACATTGGCAGCAGCATCAACTCCCAGAAAACATAGAAAAGGAAGAAATCGAGCGCTACGAAAACGCCCATCATGCCGACATCAAGCAAAAGGTACATTGCAAAGTATCCCTTAACAGCTTTTTTAATGCCGAATGAGGCAAAAGATGCCACAAAGCAAATCAGCGCCGTCAGAAGCACCATCGGGGCGCTTAAGCCGTCAATTCCGACAAAATAATCAATTCTTACATCTCCGAACAATGGCAGATTTGACACGTCTATCCATCGGACGCGCTCTACGAACTGCATTCCGTCGATGTTATTGACCCCTGCAAGCGTTCTGTCATAATTAGTGAATATCCAGATTGCAAGTATTAACTGCAAAAAGGTAAACAGAACGGTTGTCCATCTGAACATTACATTTGATATGGCTTTACTGCCTTCGTCTTTCCCCGAGGGGATAAGAAGAATGATTACCATACCGAGCAAGGGTAAAAATGTTATCCATGTAAGAGGCCCTGCGCCTAATATCTCTAACATTAATCCTCCGGATTCAATTTATTTATTTAACAATTTTATTTCAAAAAGTAAATCTATCGTATAATTCAATTGATATTCCAAATCAAATAAACACGTAAACCAGTACCATAACGCTTATTATAACCATTATCAGATAAGTCTGCACCCTGCCTGTCTGCACTTTTCTGAAGAGGGCGCCGAAAAATCCTACTACGTTTGCTATAAGATTCACAATGCCGTCGATGACTATATTGTCGAAATGACCTATGAAATAGGCAATATACCGCATAACTGCCGCAGAAAGATTCACCGCGCCGTCGATGAAGGTATTGTCGAACCAGGCAAGAAACTTGCCCCCGTAAACAAAAAGTTTAATAATCGTGGCTTCATAAAGCTCGTCTATGTACCACTTGTTATATGAGAAAAGATACAGCGGATAAAGCTGTTTCCCGATTGCCCTTGCATTAAACGCCTTGAACTGCCATATTAGAAATGCCGCCAGTATGCCTATCGAAGCAATTATCAGCGACATTATCATTGCAGGCAGATGAGCGTGATGCACCTCTTCTTCAAATTTATTCAAGTAATGGTGTCCGGCGTGTTCTTCTCCGTGTGATTCTGTATGACCGGCTTGAGAAACCTCTGCATGAGCTTCGTGATGCTCCGCACCTTCCATTTGGTCATAATTCACTAAGAAATCCCATTGATATTCTGCGGGTACAGCCGTTTTCGGAGCGGGCATTTTTTCGTAATACCATCCTGCATGAGCATCAAAAGGATTAGGCGAATAAAGTATCCAGATAGAAAGAATGCTGAGTACTATCAGAGGCAGGAGAACAGGAGTGTTGTTTTCCCTGGTCCCTGCGGCAATTTCAGTTTTGGGCTTGCCGTGGAATGCAACAATAGTAAGCCTGAACATATAAAAAGCCGTCATGCCCGCCGCGGCAAAGCCTGCTATTGGAATAAGCCAGTGTCCGCTAAGATTAGCAAAGGCAAGCGTTCCCGCGAGAATGCTGTCCTTGCTCAAGAAGCCGGAAGTAAAGGGCACTCCCGACAGGGCGAGTGTTACGAATAAAAATGTAATATATGTTATCGGCATGGTTTTCCGCATACCGCCCATGTTTAAAATACTCTGTGCATCCATCGAATGGTTATGCGCTCTGTGCATTGATTCGTGCATTGCGTGTATTACGGAGCCGGATGCCAAAAAGAGACATGCTTTGAACCAGGCGTGTGTCATAAGGTGGAAGAAGCCGGTTGCCCAAGCTCCCACACCCAAAGCCATTATCATATATCCGAGCTGGCTGACAGTCGAATATGCAAGCACACGCTTAAAGTCATTCTGGGTAATGGCAATTGTAGCCGACATAAATGCTGTGATTGCACCCACGTAAGCAATGAAAAGAAGCGCGTCCCCGGAGAAGATAGGAAAGACTCTCGCCACCATGTAAACACCTGCCGCAACCATAGTGGCAGCATGTATTAAGGCGGAAACGGGAGTGGGACCTTCCATTGCGTCAGGCAGCCATACATGCAGGGGAAACTGAGCAGATTTGCCGATAGCGCCGCAAAAAATCAAGATGCCTGCTGCCGTTAAAATTTCGGGGCTGTCGAAGGGAATCTTACCGGCAGTCATGCCGCCGAAAATATCGTCGAACATGAAAGTGCCGTATGTAAAGAAAAGTATCATTATGCCGACAAAAAAGCCGAAGTCGCCGACGCGGTTCGTGATAAAAGCTTTTTTGCCTGCATCGGCAGCGGATTTTTTCTCGTACCAGAAACCTATCAAAAGATAAGAACTTATACCGACAAGCTCCCAGAAAATGTACATGAAAACAAAATTGTTAGCAATGACTATGCCCAGCATTGAAAATGTAAAAAGTCCCAAGTAAGCAAAAAATCTGCCGTAGCGGACATCTCCGCGCATATATTCCGTTGAAAACAGATGTACAAGGAAACTGATTACGGTTACCACTATCAGCATAAGCGCGGCAAGATTGTCAACGCCTATACCTACGGTCAGCTTATAAATCCCGAGGTCGAACCACGCAAACTTTGTCTGAACATAATTTTGGGCAAAGGTGTCCGTAAATATCTTAAAGTATGCTACAACAAAGGAGAGCACCATATCAATGCCGAGAACTACAGTTCCGATAACACCGCTGATTCTCCCGAGCTGTTTGCCGTAGAGGACATTGATTATAAAGCTTGTCAGCGGAAAAACAAGTATGAAAGCCGCCAATACGAGCAATGTGTTTTCAGTCATAGTCATTTATTTCCGAATTAATGATTTTATCAAATTTCAAATCTATTATAAATCAAATAATTACTCTTTCAGTTTATCTACTTCATCCACATGCACGTGCTTGAAGTTCTGGTAAATATTGACGACAATTGCAAGCGCTACTGCCGTTTCGGCAGCGGCAAGGATGATAACGAACATAGCGGCTATATGCCCCTCGAAATTCAGTCCGCCGAATCTGGAAAAAGCAATGAAATTAATATTCGCCGAATTCAAAATAAGCTCCACCCCCATTAGAACAAGGATGGCATTTTTCCGGGCTATCACTGCGTAAAGCCCCAGCGAAAAAAGTAATGCGCTTACAATCAGGTATTCGTTAAGTCCGACAGTCATATTTATTTCCTGTTAAATTTATATTTTCAAATTACTTGCTTTTCAGTTCCTTTTTCAGTTCTTCCTCTCTGCCTTCGCGTCTGGCTATCAAAGCGGCGCCTATAAAGGCAACCAGCAGAAGCACACCCGCCACTTCAAAAGCCAGCAGATAATCCGTAAGCAATATTTTTCCGAGAGGTTTAATAGTAGAATCAACCGCTTCGGTCTCTTTCAAAATGAAATCAGCATTGCCGAACATAATAATAAGCGTTATCGCAACGGCGGCGCAGCCGAGCCCTCCGATTATCAGATTGGATTTACCGCGCATTCCCGACCGGATATTAACATCCGATATTTTCTGGGTCATCATAACCGCAAATATTATCAGTATCAGAATGCCTCCTATGTAAACCATAATCTGGGTTATGGCGATAAAATCTGCGAGGAGAAGGACATAAAATCCGGCAACTCCGAAAAGCGTGAACAAAAGGGCAAAAGCCGAGTGCATCAGCTTTTTCGAGAACACTACCACCGCCGCCGAACCGAGTACTACGATGGCGAACAGGTAAAATGCTATTGTAATCAAGTCCATAATAATCCGTTACTATTTATTTCTTTTCTTTATTATCAATTTTTGCTTCCGGCTTTGCTTTGGCTTCAGCCTTTGCAGCTGCAGCTTTTTTTGCGGCGTCTTTTTTCTTTTTTTCCGCCTTGAACTTAGCGTACATTTCCTGCTTTTCTTTAGCTTCTTCAGGCGTCATTGTGCTGAATTTATATATCAGTTCGTTTCTGTCATAAGTGGAATATTCAAACTCGGTGGTCATATAGATAGCGTGCGTAGGGCATGGCTCCGTGCAAAGTCCGCAAAAACAGCATTTTGCAAAGTCGATTTCGTAGTTGGTAACCCAAAGACCGCGTTTTTCACCGTTTTTCAGAGGCTTTACATCGTCGCCGGGAGTTACCTTTACTGTTTCAACTGTGATGCAGTTGACCGGACAGGCTCTTGCGCATCCGTTGCAGCCGTTGCAGAGGTCCATATCTACAAAAAGCCTGTTTCTTGCATTATCCGGCATTTTGTCGTCGCTTGCTTTTTCCAAGGGGTGAACATCCGGATACTGCACGGTTACGTTTCTTTGGAACATGTGGTCAATAGTAATCCTCATGCCCACGAGCACCGTGTAAATCCCAAGCCAAATATTTTTAAAGTAATTCAGCATATCTATTTAATCTCCGTTTTTTTCAAAACATATTGTATAAATGTAATTCATATATTTTCAATATAATTTCAGTTTCTTCTTTTTGTCATTCTGAACCTTGTGCTGAACTTGTTTCAGTATTGTTTCAGAACCTCGAGTAATGATGATTCAGAACAGCACCAGATGCTGAAACGAGTTCAGCATGACAAAACTGGACTGCTCATACACCTTAAGCGTAGTGTCCCACAGTAAATCTATTTAAAAGAACATTTTTTTAATTCAACAAAGCCCAAAGGCTTATTACAAAGAAACATACAAATGACAAGGGTACAAGCACTTTCCATCCGAGATACATGAGCTGGTCAACTCTCAGTCTGGGAAGCGTCCACCGGAGCCATATCTGAATGAAAACAAAAATAAATGATTTTCCAACGAACCAGAATACATCTAAGAACCAGTGATTTCCGAGAAATTCACCGAAGGGTGAGTTCCATCCGCCGAAGAAAAGAATAGTTATAAGCGCCGATACGACAAACATATTGGCATATTCTGCAAAGAAAAACATGGCGAATTTCATGCCGCTGTACTCAGTATGATAGCCGGCAACCAGCTCCGATTCGCCTTCGGGTATGTCAAATGGTGTTCTGTTTGTTTCTGCAAGGGACGAAATCAGGTAAATGAAAAACAATCCTATCATAAAGGGTATTATGATAAGTTTGCTCCAAGAACCCTGTCCGCCGAAGATATACCAATTCCAAAAGCCGCCTTCCTGAGCAAGATTTATCTCCTGAAGGTTCAGGCTGCTTGCCAGCACGGCTATTGTTAAAATGGCAACTGCCGCGGGAATTTCGTAGCTGATAATCTGAGCTACCGAACGCATGGCTCCGAGTAGTGAATATTTATTGTTTGAAGCCCATCCGCCCATAACAATTCCGATTACGGCAAGAGAGCCTATAGCAAAAATAAAAAATAAGCCTAAGTCTATTCCCGACGGAGCAAAATACCTGCTGAACGGTATTACGGCAAATGCGGCGTAAGCTCCCGTAAACATGAGAAACGGTGCCATATTAAAAAGGGTCTTGTCAGCTTTGTCGGGTGTAATGTCTTCTTTTTGCAGCAGCTTTACAACTTCGGCAATCGGCTGAATAATGCCCCAGGGACCGGTTCTCATCGGACCGAGTCTTTCCTGAATAAAGGCAGAAAATTTCAGCTCGCCCAGAATTGCAAGCAAAGCATAAAGCAAAAGAAAAATCATAGGCAGAGTCGTAACGGCAATTATCGGAATAAGTTCCGTTCCGAACGTTACGTAAAGCCATTGGTATAAATTTGTTTCAGGCATAATCTATCATTATTTAGTTCAAAATATCAAACTTACCTGTCAACTTCTCCGAGAACAATATCAACGCTTCCGAGAATGAGTATCAAATCAGCGAACATATACCCTTTTGAAATTTCAGGCAGCACAGCAAGATTTACAAAACTTGTCGCTCTTGATCTTACTCTTTCGGGATTATTTTTACCGTTGCTGATTACATAAAAGCCGAGTTCGCCTTTTGGGTTTTCAGCCCGCACATATATCTCTCCTTTTGGAGGCCTGATTTTTTTGGGTATCGCTTCTCTGACGTCTGTCGGTTCCGGCATTTGATCCAAAGCCTGTTCAATAATATCGCAGCTTTCATATACTTCGCGGACCCTTACGATATTTCTGTCCCAGCAGTCTCCCAGAGTGCCGACTTCGCCTTTGCCGACCTGTACGTTAAAGTCGAAGCGGTCGTATAATGAATACGGCTCGCTTCTTCTCAGGTCGAAAGGCATCCCCGAACCCCGCAGCATCGGACCGCTGCAGGCATAGCTCAGGGCAACGTCAGCAGGCAGGACACCCACATTGGCTGTTCTGTCGAGAAAAATTTTGTTATATATTAAAAGGTCTTCAATCTCTTTCATCGTTTCGCGGGAAATCTTTATGATACGGCGCACATCATCTTTGAAAGCGGGATGTACATCTGCGGCTAATCCTCCTACCCAATAGTAGTTATAGAGAAGTCTCCCGCCCGATGCTTTTTCAAAAACGGTCAGTATCATTTCGCGGTCGCGGAAAAGATAGAGAAACGGAGTGAAAGCGCCTGCGTCAAGCCCAAAAGTAGCAACTGCTATCTGGTGGTTGGCAATCCTGTTAAGCTCTGCCATTATCAAGCGGATGTACTCCACATATTCCGGCACTTTAATATCCATCATTTTTTCCACTGCCATCACAAAGGGCCACTCGTTGTTCATCGAGCAGACATAATCCATTCTGTCGATATATGGAATGACCTGAGGGTAGGTGGAATTTTCGGCGTGTTTTTCAAAACAGCGGTGCAGATAGCCTACATGCGGTATAACATCCGTAACAATTTCGCCGTCCAGCTCCACTTCAAGCCGTAAAACGCCGTGGGTGGAAGGATGCTGGGGACCCATGTTCAGACGCATCCTGTCGGAGTCTATCCGGCTGTATTCAATGTCAAGTTTTCTTAATTCGTCCACGATTTATTGCCCGTATTTTTATTTATTCTCAAATTCCTAATTCTTTAATGCATCTATGTCAAAGTCTAATCATTCTATGTTCTTTAATGTCATGCCGAAAGCTCGTTTCAGCATAACAAAAACATCCCCTCTTGACAGGAGATAAAGGGGTGTGTCCCTCGTAATGCTTGAGATTCTGAAACAATACTGAAACAAGTTCAGCACAAGGTTCAGAATGACAAATCTAATTAATTTAAGAATCAATGAACAAACCCGGAATATCTCAATACCCACTACTCAGTAAGGCACTTTCATACCGTGATATTCTTCCGGTTCTCTGTAATCTTTTCTGAGAGGCCAGCCTTCCCAGTCATAAGGAGTTAAAATTCTGATGAGATTGTGATGCCCTTCAAAAACAACCCCGAACATATCGTAAGTTTCTCTCTCGTGCCAGTCGGCTGCGCGCCACACTCTTTCCACACTGGGCAGTTTGCAGCTTTCCTTGCTGACGGCAGTTTTAATCACAATCCAATGTTTTTTTCTTGTGGAATAAATATGATATACAATACCTATGTTTTCCCCTTCATCGACGCCGCTAAGCAAAGTAAGATAGTCAAAATCAAGCTCTTCATTATCGCGGAGCGTCAATGAAATATCGGCGATTTTTTCAGGCTTGGCATTTATGAAGGGATTATGTGTCTCTTCGGTAACGAGGTCAATGATTTCCTCTCCGAATTTTTCCTTCAGTTTATCGAATATTTCCTGTGCCTGCATTTATTACTCCCTTTTGTTAAAAATTAAGCAATCTGAGGAACTTCAATGCCCTGCTCTGCCAGCCTTTTACGTTTATTAAAAATTGCTTCCTTCTTTATTTTATCCTGTAGTTTTATCATGCCTTCTTCCAGAGCCTCCGGCCTTGGGGGACAGCCGGGGACGTAAACATCTACCGGTATGATTCTGTCAACACCTTTCAAAACATGATAGCCGTGTTGCCAGTAAGGTCCTCCGCAGTTGGCGCATGATCCCATAGAAATAACGTACTTCGGTTCCGCCATCTGCTCGTAAAGTCTTTTTACTCTCTCTGCCATTTTAAGAGTAACTGTGCCGGAAATAATCATAAAATCTGCCTGTCTCGGGCTTGTGCGGGGTATGCAGCCATAGCGCATAAAGTCGAAATGTGCGGCATTCACCGCCATAAACTCAATGGCACAGCAGGCTATACCAAACTGCATATACCAGTCGGATTTGCTTCTGCCCCAGTTCAACACGTCTTCCACAACGCCCATTACAACGCCGCCGCCGTCGAAAGGATCATTTAATCTGTTTAGCAGTCCCATTTATATATCCTTATAAAATTTGGTCACAATAAGAAAATCAATCTTTTTTCAAAGAATATTCGTTTTCCTTGTTTATTACAAGGTCGCTCATCTTAGGTATGTAAGGAAGCGGTCTTTCCCAGTTCAGATAGCCCTTAGCCCAGTCGTACACAAGCCCAAGCAGGAGTATCAATGCAAAGATGAGGCCCGCAATATAAGGTATCAGGCTGACACCTTCGGAAGCCATTTCGCCGGAAAGCTCTTTAAAAACAACTGCCCATGGGAAAAGAAGAACCACTTCCACATCGAAAAGCAGGAAAGCCAGTGCAATGACGTAAAAACGGATATTGAACTTAATCCAAGGCTCGCCTATTGGTTCCTCTCCGCACTCGTAAATAGAATTTTTTATGGGATTGGGTTTGCTGGGTCTGATGACTGCCGCCGCTATAAGTCCGGCAGCTACAAATAGAACCCCAATAATAAAAAAGATGAGAATGATTCCGAAATCTGTTAACATAAGTACCTAAACTTTCTGTTATTATTTACGTCTTATTTAAAAAAGCTGTCAATATGCACAAACTTAATTGCCAAATTTAAAAAAGAAGATTTAAATTTCTCAAATATTTTTAAAAAAAATCATATTATGTGCAATTTATAATAGTTTATACAAATATAAATTTATTTTTATTGAGGGCTTAACTCCTTATATCATACAACTTAGCTGTTAGTTAATCACTGATAGAACACATGAATACAGAATCAATTTTTTGGATAAACCGCTTAGATTCCGCATAGAGCTTCACAAAGATGTCCGGCACTTTCTATATTTTTAACATCTGAGAAAAATAAACAGATGAAACATACATGATAAGGGAAATCACCCAAGGGGATGATTATTTTTAGTAGATTTGCCATATATTGAAGAAAAATATTGAAAAAAAGTAAATGAAAAACCGAAAGAGACCCCACCCCTGCCCTCCCCAAGGGGAGGGAGCAAGATCATTGAATTCCCTCCCTTTGGGGAGGGTTAGGGTGGGGCTAAAAATAAACAGATGAAACGCATGTATAAATATCACTCCATTTAAAGTAGCATTTTCTGACAAAATGTTTTTAAGCGAATGTCAAAATAGAATAAATAATCATATCTTTGCATAATGAATATAAAGAAATGAATTTTTAGATTAATAATTGGCTAATACAATATGACTGAAACATCATTGAAAATTGACGGTGATAACAGTTTGTCGGATTTAACGGCGGTTATCTCTACACCATCAGCCCATCTTGAAATAAATAAGGCATGCTTTCCCGGTAAATACATCCAAGGAAACGGCGCCTTATCAATGCTGCCGGATTTAATTAACTTGTTCGGCGGCAAATGTCTTGTTTTAGCTTCGCAATTTATCAGGGAAAACGTTATTCCAAAGTATCACTTTTTTCATAATAACGAGAATATTCTCATTGAGAAATTCAATGGTGAATGTTGTGAAGCAGAGCTAAAAAGACTTGCAGATATTATTGCAAAAAATAATATTAAAGTTCTTGCCTGCATGGGTGGAGGAAAAACGATAGATACCGCAAAAATTGCTGCCGACCGTGCTGGGATCCCGGTGATTATCATTCCTACCATAGCTTCTTCGGATGCTCCTTGCAGCGGCTGTGCAGTGATTTATACAGAGAGCGGTATTTTTGAATCAGTATATTACCAGAAAATGAACCCTGAAGTCGTGCTTGTCGATTTAAAGCTGATTTCTGAAGCTCCGGTACGCTATCTTATTGCAGGAATAGGAGATGCTTTGGCTACTTGGTATGAGGCTAATTCCTGCAGCAGAACAAAGTCAATGAATGAATGTGGAGGATATTCTACGCTGACAGGGCATACTATAGCCGCATTGTGCAGAGAGACGCTGTTTGAATATGCCGAAGCTGCCATATCGGCATGCGAAAACCATATCGTTACTCCCGCCCTTGCAAAAATCACAGAGGCAAATACTTTATTGAGTGGTATCGGTTTTGAAAGTGCGGGACTTGCCGCCGCACATTCCATCCACAATGGTCTTACTGCTCTTCCCGAAACCAGAAAATTTTTGCACGGTGAGAAAGTTGCTTTTGGGCTGCTCGCAAGTCTCCACCTTACAGATACTTCGCCTGATGAGACCGACAGAGTCTATTCATTTTGCGAAAAAATCGGGCTGCCAACCACATTTTCAGAAATCGGAATAACTTATACAAACCGGGCACGCCTTCTTGAAGTTTCTGAAAAGGCAGTAGCTGCCGGAGAAAGCATTCACAAGGAGGCTGGTACAATTACTGCCGGAAAAGTTCTGAACGCTTTGATTGCAGCCGATGTACAAGGTAGAAAAAGAAGGAAAGTGATTCAGGAGTGAAAAATGGCTAATCTCGAAAGAATACACGCGCTTGTTGATGAAGTCTTTTTTTATAAAGAAGATTCAGAACAACTGCATGTTGGCGAAACAGCATTAGTCAACACCACCGTTACAAAAGTAAAAATTAACTTTCTGAAGACTTGCCTTAACGTTTGACAATTCGTATATTAATCGTTTGAAAATAAAGGGTTAATGATTGTTAACAATTTAGCCGCAAGCATTATTTATTTTAATATTGCTTGATTATTTTGTTAGAATCGGCTAATGGATGGCGTATCCCTTTATCCCCTCTCAACAGGGGAATAAGAAACTAAATATACTTTTTATTTCTAAGGATAATAATATGACATATATACAGTATCTTGCGGAAAACAGTAAACGCCTTTCTGAAAAATGGCATAAAACATTTATTGACACATATCCGGCAGAATCTGGTAAATTTCTCTTCAACCGCAAGAATCAATTTACCAATCCCATGGGACATGCCTACGAAAAAGGTATCAGTGAGATTTATGAGGCGCTCTTTTGCGGAAAAATTGAGAATCTGGAGAATGCTATGGAGGATATCGTTAAAATACGCTCCATTCAGGATTATTCTGCATCGAAGGCTGTTAACTTTATGTTTATTCTAAAAGAAATAATTACAGAGGAATTCAAGTCGTTTTCAAAAAGCGGAGCCGGATGGCAAGAACTTTCCGATGCGCTCAAAATATGCGAAACCGGCACAAAGGCAGCTTTCGATATGCTTCTTCGTCAAAGAGAAGTGATTTATGAGATTAAAGCTAATGAAGTGAAAAACAGAACATTTCGTATGATAGATAGATTAAACCAAAAATATGACTCTATGGATGAAAATATTCATAATTAAACAAATAATTGAGGAATTAATTTACAATATTTACAACTAAACAGGTTTTTAAACAAATGGGTATTACAATATCACTGATTGCGATAGCGGCTCTGATACTGCTAAGCTGGGTCGGCTCTTCCGTACCCTCTCTGCAGATTATCTTTGGGGTAATAGCCCCGGCAGCCGGAGTTGCTGTTTTCCTTATAGGGATTGTCGCCCGGATATTTAAATGGGCAAGCGCTCCCGTGCCGTTTAACATAACAACAACGGCGGGACAGCAGAAATCATTCGATTGGATAAAGCAGAACAAGCTCGACAGCCCCAGCGGGTTTTGGGGAGTATTGGGCAGAATGGCACTTGAGATTCTTTTCTTCCGCTCTCTTTTCCGCAATACAAAAGCGGGGATAAGAGACAAAGGAACGAAACTGATTTACGGCGCGGAGAAATGGCTTTGGGCAATGAGTCTTGCCTTCCACTGGTCATTTCTGATAATAGTGCTGAGGCATTTCCGCTTTTTCACCGAGCCTGTTCCATTTTTTGTAGAACAGCTCCAGATTTACGACGGATTTTTCCAAGTGGGACTGCCGATTATTTACATTACGAATGTATTGATAATCGCAGCGGTAACCTATCTGTTTTTCCGCCGCATTTTCAATAAACAGATGAAATATATATCGCTTGCTTCGGATTATTTTCCGCTGCTGCTTATTTTCGCGATAGCCGTAACCGGCATTCTAATGAGATATTTTCTAAAAACGGATCTTATTGCCGTAAAGGAACTTGCAGCCGGCTTATTTAGTTTGCAGCCGGTAGTTCCCGAGGGAATCAGTCCGCTGTTCTATATACATTTATTCCTTGTAAGCATTTTGCTGGCGTACTTTCCTTTCAGCAAACTTCTGCACATGCCGGGAGTATTCATGAGCCCCACAAGGAATATGGCAAATGACAACAGAATGAAAAGGCATGAAAATCCTTGGAATGATGAATTTAAGATGCATTACCACACCTACGAAGAGTATGAAGACGAGTTCAGACCCTTTATGAAAGCTGTAGGATTAGAACTTGAGAAAGAAGATGAGGAGGGAAAAAAGAATGGCTGAAAAACTAAAACCGGAACAACTGGCTGATTCCATCAGTTATAAACTGCCCGTTACGCAGTGGATGGATACGCCGGTAGAATTTAAAAAAGGCACATATAACCATGCCGCAGTACCCGAAAGCATCGAATACATCGAACAGCCTTTCCCAAGAAAATGGCAGCCTTACGAAGATGACTGGAAGCTGCCCACCGACTGGAAAAATATTATTATGAACGGACTGCGCGAGCGCTTGAAAAAGTTCCGCTCACTTCAGATTTTTATGGATATATGCGTTCGCTGCGGAGCCTGTGCAGATAAATGCCACTTTTTCTTAGGCTCCGGCGACCCGAAGAATATGCCCGTTTTACGAGCCGAGCTTCTCCGCTCTGTTTACAGGAAGGATTTCACCACGGCGGGCAGGCTGATGGGTAAAATGGTCGGCGCAAGGGAACTAACCGAAGACGTACTGAAAGAATGGTTTTACTATTTTTATCAGTGTACTCAGTGCCGGCGCTGTTCTGTCTTCTGCCCCTACGGAATAGACACTGCCGAGATTACTTTCATCACACGCGAACTGATGAATCTTATCGGCGTAAATATTGACTGGGTAATGACTCCGGTGAAAAACAGCCACAGAACGGGGAACCACTTAGGCGTACAGCCTCACGGGCTGGTGGACAGCCTTGAGTTTGCTGTTGACGACCTCGAAGAAATCACTGGCATAAAAGTTGACGTTCCCATCAATAAAAAAGGCGCTGATATACTTTTCATTACACCTTCAGCCGACTATTTCGGCGAGCCTCATTATTTCACGCTTCTGGGCTATCTTGCACTTTTCCATGAACTCGGCTTAAATTACACATGGAGCACTTATGCCTCCGAAGGCGGAAATTTCGGTTCTTTCGTATCCCACGAGCTTATGAAAGTTCTTAACAAAAAGATGTATGCTGAAGCACAGCGCCTTGGCTGCAAATGGATTTTAGGCGGGGAATGCGGCCACATGTGGCGGGTGGTTCACCAATACATGGACACTCTCAACGGTCCGGCTGATTTCCTTGAAGTGCCGAAATCACCTATTACAGGCACTGTTTTTAAAAATGCAAAATCGACAAAAATGGTGCATATAACCGAGTTTACATCCGATTTGATAAGGCACGGCAAGATAAAACTCGACAAGAGCCGCAACGACCACTGGCACCCGACATTCCACGATTCATGCAATCCCTCAAGGGGCATGGGGCTTTTAGAAGAGCCGCGATATGTTATAAACAACGTAGTGAATAAATTTACCGAGATGCCTGACAATACAATCCGCGAGCAGACATTTTGCTGCGGCAGCGGCGCCGGACTCGGCACTGAAGAAAATTTTGAAATGAGAATGCGCGGCGGCTATCCGAGAGCAAATGCCGTACAGCACGTCCATAAAAACGACGGAGTAAACCTGCTTCTCTGCATCTGCGCCATCGACAAAGCTACCTTAGACCCCCTGATGAAGTTCTGGGTGCCCGAGGTGGAAGTCGGCGGCATTCACGAGATGGTAGGCAATGCTCTCGTTATGAAAGGCGAGCATGAAAGAAAACTCGACATGCGCGGGGAACCTCTTTTAACTGAAGAAGAAAAACAAGAAAAAACAGAAGCCGGAAAGGAGGGCAAATAGTTTATGTACGATACAGGTAAAGTTCTAATCGGAGTTTTAGTATTCCTGGCTGCTTTCACATCTCCCTTCTGGCTGAATCTTGCCAGCGGGAAAGGCGCTGCTGCTCCCGAACTGGAGTATCCGAAAGATGCGGAAAACTGCATTTTTGAAACGGAATACATAAACTCATACCACATGGATATTTTAAACGAATGGCGCGATAAAGTAGTCCGCGAGGACATACGTTTCACTAAAATAGACGGCGAAAAATATGAGATGAGCCTCAGCCATACCTGCATGACTTGTCATGACAACAAAGCAAATTTCTGCGACAGATGCCATGATTATCTCGACGTCAATCCCTACTGCTGGAACTGTCATGTGGCGCCTGAGCTGAACGAAGTTGAAGACCCCTATGACATACAAAGCATAATAAAAGACTTTAAAAAAGTTCACGAATGCGGCAAACCCTGCAACAGTAAAGAACTGGAAGAATGCTGCGATTCACTGAAAAAAGAATGCTGTGATAATATCAATACTCATTCTTGTAACGATTTGGTAAAAGAATGCAGTAAAGAAGTATTAAATCAATGCTGTGACAGAATTAACATAAAATGTACAGACAAGGAGGGCAGCAGAGATGAATAGAAGAAAATTTCTAACACTGGCAGGCGCCGCCGCTGCCCTTGCTTTGGCTGGAGATAAGACTTTCGAGTCATTTTCAACCGTTGCAAAGGCATCCTCCACGGCAAAAAAGGGCGCAAAGCGCTGGGCTATGGCAATAGATATGAGGCAGATGGCGAGCCATCCTCAGCTTATCGAAGCAGCTATAAAAGCCTGCAACGTTGTTCACAATGTTCCAAGCATAAAGCATGACAAAGGCGAAATAAAATGGATATGGAAAGAAGATTACCACCATGCTTTCATCGAGCAGGAAAACCATAATCTTCCCGATAAGATACAGCACATGCCCGTTCTGCTCCTTTGCAATCACTGTGACGATCCGCCCTGTGTAAATGTCTGTCCTACTAAAGCTACATGGCGGCGGGACGAAGACGGCATCGTTATGATGGACTGGCACCGCTGTATCGGCTGCCGCTACTGCATGGCTGCATGTCCTTACGGATCGAGAAGTTTCAACTGGGAAGACCCCCGCCCCTATACGAAAAATATTCACGACCGTTTCCCGACACGTGAAAAGGGCGTCGTGGAAAAATGCACTTTCTGTGCCGAGAGAATCGTTGACGGAAAATACACCCGCCCTCCGGCATGTGTGGAAGCCTGCAGAGCTTTAGGCTCAAACGCTATGGTCTTCGGCGATTTAAACGATCCGAACTCCGAGCTAAGCAAATGCCTCAGCGAGCATTACACTATTAGACGCAAGCCCGAGCTGGGCACTCATCCGGAAATTTATTACATAATATAAAAGAGGAATTGATATGTTAGAAAAAGCTTTTATGGGAAGCAAAAACTACTGGCTCTGGATAATTCTTCTGCTAATCGGTGTCGGCGCCGGCACTTTTGCTTATCTGATACAGTTCAGCGAAGGACTGACCGTTACCGGCATGAGCAGAGACGTTACCTGGGGCTTTTACATTGCTCAGTTTACATTTATGGTCGGCGTGGCGGCATCCGCAGTGATGGTCGTTCTGCCCTATTATCTGCATAATTATAAAGAATTCGGTAAAATAACCATTCTCGGAGAGTTTCTTGCCATCGGCTCTGTGATTGTCTGTATGACCTTTATTTTCGTCGATATGGGGCAGCCTCTCCGCATTATGAATGTTTTTATCCACCCTACGCCAAATTCACCCATGTTTTGGGATTCTGTCTCCCTGCTGGGCTATCTTATTCTGAATGTTATCATTTCGCGGGTAGCTCTGGATTCTGAGAAAAAAGGATTAAAACCTCCAAAGTGGGTTAAACCTTTCATTTATATTTCAATCCCCTGGGCAGTTTCCATTCACACTGTTACGGCGTTTTTGTACTCCGGCTTAGCGGCTCGTCCCTTCTGGATGTCGGCTATTATGGCTCCCCGCTTTCTTGCAACGGCATTTGCGGCAGGTCCGGCGCTTCTTATCGTAATCTGCCTGCTGCTCCGCAAGCTGTCGAACTTCCAGCCCGGAAAAGAACCGGTACAGAAACTTGCCATCATTGCCACTTACGCCATGTATTTAAATGTTTTCTTCCTTCTGCTCGAGCTTTTCACGGCTCTTTACAGCGGAATGGACCACCATGCGCTTGCATTCCAGTTCCTTTACACGGGACTTGAAGGAAACTACACGCTGGTGCCCTGGATGTGGCTGTCAGCAGTATTTGCTGTTCTTTCGCTTATTATTCTGACAGTACCCAAATTTCGCAAAAATGAAAATGTTTTGCTTTGGGGCTCCATACTTGTATTTCTGTCAATATGGCTCGACAAAGGCTTGGGCATGATCGTAGCCGGATTCACGCCTAACCCGCTCGGTTATGTAGTCTCCTACACGCCGACGATAGTGGAGCTTCTAATTTCCGCAGGCATCTTTTCTTTAGGACTGCTAATCGTAACCGGTCTTTACAAAATTGCCCTTTCGGTGCGCCGGCAGATAAAGTATTAGACATCTATCCTTTTTAAAAAATCGAGTAGGAGGTGTGGGATAAATTCCCACACCGACCTCTCACACCACCGGAC
>CAZOBD010000015.1:19412-42272 GCA_964577665.1 uncultured Hyphomicrobiales bacterium | reverse complement strand
CTGGCTTGTGAATGTGCCTGAGCTTTCCTCAGGTCTTGTTATAGTTTTGCTGCTTTTCCAATACCTTATGATTGTTCCAGTACCAAAAGGATTTTCCTTCAGTTTATGTTCCACAAGAGGACCTTTCATATTCCATTTGGATTCGATTAACTGGTCGTCCGGATTTGTTACATTCGGGTCACTATTAGGTGATTTGATACCGGAATGACTCCAGTTATAAGTTACTTTATCCCATAGCGGGTCGTCCCATTCTGCCTTAATATAATCCCAGTTTTTTTCATTTTCATAGTCGCTGGAAACATAATGAAAGACAAGCGGGTTATTAAGCTCTATCCCGCTTAATCCGCCCTCGCTGAGATGAAACGCATAATCAAAACATTGAAAATTAGGAAAACTTTCAGGTCTTAAAATTCCCTCATAATCTTCTTTCACGATTGCGCCAGGATACCATTCGCCGCCGTAGCATGCAACCCACAGATCATTTGGATTGTCATTTACAAAGACCATCTTTGTCATGGTTTCTGCCGGATGGGATGACTGATAGCTGTAATCTCTTACATAGCAGGTAGACCAATTGTTAAGCGGAGTATCTGCTTTGTATAATCCGTTATCAGTAGCAGCGTAAAGCTTCCCATCATATTCGTTAATAGAGTTTATGCTGTAATAATCACTGCCGATTGGAGGCAGACCAGTATTCATTGCTGACCAAGTGTCACCTACGTCTGTTGAAAGGAAGCAGCCTTTATCTTCTGTTCCGATATAAATATTATCGCCGTTGATATAAATCGATAATACTTTATCCTCTACTGTATTATATTGTGAACGGTCCCAAAGCCGACTCCAGTTATCGCCGCCATTTGTACTTATCTGTAAATCTTGATTAGTACCGGCATAAAGTTTGCCGGATAAATTGTCCGGAACAAATTTAAGGCAATAAATCCGATATGATAATACGGGAGTAGTGTTCCAGTTGTCGCCATTATCTGTGGACTTATACACTCCTAAGTCACTGGCGCCAATGTATATATCATTTCCATCCCCGAAAGCAAGACATGTAATATCTTTATTTGATAATGATTGATTCCAGCTTGTCCCGCTATTAGTTGAGACATATATCCCTGCATCAGTACCGGCAAATATTCTGCCGCTGCCGACTGAGACAACAAACACTATTTTTCCCTCAAGATTGTCTATAGGATCCACGCTCTGCTCTATCCAAGAGGCTCCGTAATTCGTTGACCTTAAGATACCATTGTCCGTTCCGGCGAAAATAGTATTGCTCGAAATCTCCATACAGTTCACCGTATGCTCAGATAAATAATTGTTCTTTCGGGCAAAAGTATATGGGTCGGTGTCAGTCAACAAAAACAGCCCTCCCTTATACATCCATTCCTGCCTGCTCGCCTCTATTTCATTAGACGTCCAGGTGCTGCTATGAACAGGGAAAGTGTTATCATCAGGTTCATTCGGCTGATGACCGAGAGGCGTCAGAACCTTGACATATTCATCTTCTGCCAATAAGTGAGCCGTGCAAAGACAGAACAAAACGATAAGTATCGTCAGTATTTTTATTATATTTTTCATTTTGATATCCTCCCAGATTATTTAGATTCTATTTCTTTAAGTCGTTGATTTAATTCTTCATTTTCTTTTTTCAGTTGTATTAAATATAATGTCAGCTCTTCGACTTTCTGCAGCAGTTTCACCTGCATTTCACCAAGGTTTACTCCTTTGTTTTTTACCTCTTCCGTTGTGGGCATACCTGAAAGATGCTTATTCTTTTTAATGTACTGCTCGACTTCTTGGATGGTTTCCAGTTCATAACTGTCTTCAAACACAAAATCAGCCCAGTCTGTCAAGGTTACTATTATATCTTTAGCCACTATCTGCCCGTCAACAGAAAATCTATAAGAAAATTGAGGGGGCAAAGTACCTGAGTACTCAAACTCTCCAACCGTAATATCACCGTCATTTCGCACTCTGACTATTGGTTCTTCATCCCAATCAACTATTTTTAAGGCATACATGGTATTATCGCTCGTTCTCCCCAAAATCCTAACTCTGGTGTTTGCCTCGGTTAAACTTCCCAATCCTATATTAGTAACATTGTTAATTACAGAATCGGGGACTTGATGGTTCTGCAAAAGTATTCCCTTTGGATGTCCGCCAAAGGTCTCGAAGAATTCGACACGGGAGTCGGAGGAAGTATATTTTTGACTGACTTGCAGCAGCAATGAGCCGGATCCTATTTTAGATATGTGTTGTATGATAGCCGCGTGGCCCGGCTGAATATTCTTATGATAAAGCTGGTCACCAATTTCCTTGGAAGCCGAATCTTTGGAGCCGTCTTTAGCGCTCCATTCCGAATCTGCATAACAATTGAAACGAATGTCCTGAAACTCTATATTGTCATTCCAGAAATCCAATCCCGTTGTTGTTTTTGTCGAAAATAAATTCTTTGGTTCATTATTAGAAATACCTACCCTGCCAAAGGGAGTAACAGTCATCCTTTCCATATCCGGCGCCATTAGCTCGGGAGTTGTGCAGAATCTCAGATGTCCTAAATCACTGCGTGTGGTTAAAATAATATCTTCGGCGCTTGCATCAGAATGCAGAATCAGGTCGCTTGCCGTCGCTTCCGGCACCAAAGAATATTGACCTAAGTTCCCCGGAGTCAATAATGATAGATGTCCCCAGTAAAGTCTTTCAGTTTCGTCTGAATATGACAACCTGATAGAGGGATCTTGACAATTAGTCACAAAAGCATCGATGTGTAGTGGTTTTAATGCGCCTCTCTGACCCGTTTGGATACCGATAAACTGCTGCTGTTGAGACCAATTCGTGTTATCGCAGGTCTGGCCTAAGAGGTCTACCCCCCCCCCCGCGAAAACGATACATGCTGCAAGCAAAGCAAAAATTTTGGAACTTTTCATGGTAAGCTCTCCTGTGTTAGTAGGTAATAAAATAATATATTTCATAGCCGAAGCTATAATATCAAAGAGAAATTGACACCTTACCCCAATAATATAATAAACTTTTTTAGAAAAACCAAATTCCTGGAATATTTTGTTGTTTTTCATGCCGAAAACTTGTTTCAACTTCTCGAAAAACAGTACTTAAAGCTCTTTCCAAAAACTCCGATTTGGGAATTAATTTTTCAAACGAAACTTTGTTTCGCTGCAGGTAAACAGAATTTGACTTGAAACTATCCTATCCAAATCAGAGTTTGGATAGGAAAGAAAATGATTTTTTGAAAGCAGCTTGGTAATAAAATGATTGATAGCCGTTCCGGTTTTTCAGGGGATATGCCTAAAAATGACCTCGGTAGGCGGAATGACATTCATTCGATATTATTATATAAAAAGCGTTACAATAGTATGAAAATGCGGCGCTTAATTGCTTTTCTTGAATGCGGACATGAGGAAAGAGCCGAAGGAGAGGTTTTTTTCCATTTCAAACTTGATTTTCTCCTCTTCTTTAGCCTGCCGGGCAAGTTCTTTGCGGAGATCATTGTTTTCGCGGATGTCAACGGCGCCTCCAAAGGTGGGATCATCGGTTAAATCGCTGACAAGATTAATTGCGTGGTCGTTCGCACCGATTAGAAGGGTTTTTTCATCGGCTTTTACGATGTAAAGATGTGTTTTGGGCTGGAGAGTAATGCGTGAGATGACTTTTAGTTCGATTCCGCTGGAGGAAAGATTCTTTTTGATGACCATTTTCTTGACAAAAAAGAGGATGAGTGCGATAACGGCGACGGAAATACCGAGTGTGAAAAAGGCTTTAATCATTGTATCGTCCATGATACTGCTTACTCCTGTGTTTTCAATAGTTTCAAAAATGATTTATCTTTTCATGGAGCGGATGCGGTCTGCCGGATCGACGAGTGTGGTGATGCGGAGACCGAAATGCTTGTCAATGACGACGACTTCCCCCTCTGCGACTTTCTTACCGTTGATAAGAACATCGACGGGTTCGCTTACGAGCTTGTCGAATTCGATTACGGAGCCTCTTCCGAGCCTTAAAATTTCGCGAATAAGCATGTTTGTCCTGCCCAGTTCAATTGAAACAGGGAGCTGAAGGTCGTAGAGAAGCTCGAGCTTCGGGTCGAGCGGCGAATAAATGGTGCTTTCGCCGGTGTAATCCATTTCGGGGAACTTTGGCCCCTTTTCGCCCTCTTTTTTCTCTTCTGTCTCTTCCTGCTGAGCCTGCTCTTCTTCCAGCTCGTCGAGGTTTCCGGTATTTATCAGAGCATCGATTTCGTCCTGAGACATAGTCATTAAATTTCCTCCTCTTTAAATGAAATATCTTGATCAACGAGGTCTTCTTCGGTAAGCTGCCTTGTAATGCGGACTGCTTTCTTTCCCTCTACGCTTCCTGGGCGAGCTGCGAGTTTTCGCTTCTTTCCGATAAAGACTTCTATCTCCTGATTTATTCTCTGGTCAAGCTTAATTACGTCGCCCACCTGAAGCTCCAGCATCTCCCTAACAGAAAGGGATGCGTGGCCTAACTCGGCTTTTATCGGGAGAAAAGTGGTGGACATCTGCTGCTTCATAATCTGCATGTTTTCTTTTTGGCGCTTAAGTGTTGTTCTGCCGAGATTAGCCGTTACCTGCTGGCGGTTAAGCCTTGCAAGCACTTCTTCAAGCGCAAAAGTAGGAAAGCAGAGATTCATCAGGTAGGAATGAACTCCAATATTAACGTCAAAAGATACAACAACAACAATTTCCGAAGACGGAGCTATCTGGACAAAGTCCGCTTCCATCTCCAAACGCTGGTATTTGAAATGAAGATCGGCAATTGACTGCCATGAATTACGCAGATCTGAAAGCCCATGCTCTACTATTCCTCGGATAACAGCCTGCTCAATCGGTGTAATTGTACGCGATTTAGCCTGAGTTTCAGCGCTGCCGCCGAGTAGTCTTTCCACAATCGTAAGAGCAAGCTGAGGGCTAACTTCCAAAATACCGCTGCCGTCCGTGCCTTCAATATCAAATACGTACAGACAGCTCGGATTGGCTACCGAGAGAATGAATTCGGAATAAAAGAGCTGGTCAACAGACGTAACGGAAATTGAAACAACTGTTTGAAGTTTTGAAACAAGGTAATAGCCGAAAACTTCTGCAAAACTCTCATGCACTGTCTGGAGAGTTCTAACCTGATTTTTGGAAATACGGTTAGGGCGGCGGAAATCGTAACTGGAAATGTCTCCCTTGTCGATTTTGCCGCTAAGCACTTCATCGACGTCCACCGAACCTGTCGTCATTTCCGACAGTAGATTGTCTATTTCGTTTTGTGATAATACATCTGCCATTTTTTTCTCCCGTCATTCCGAAATATCCTAAGATTTCGATAGTCAAGAGTTTTAAAAAATCACTGTATAATAATCTCCTGAATAATAACATCCCGCAAAAGCATCTGTTTCTGGCGGAAAATCGGCTTCAGTTCATCCTTGAAAAAGTAAGGCAGAGAGTCTTGATTAGCTTTAAGCTGTTCTGCCGAATATTTTCCGAGTATCATATTTATTCCGTGCTTTATTCTTGCCATGGTAGTCGGAGGTAATGAAGGGCCTTCTCCTTCTTCGCCCTCTTTTCCGCCGCCGCCTTCTTCTCCGGGCTTGGTCATGTAAATCAAGCCGAGATTGATAACCACGAACTGTTTGGTAGTACCTTTGGGATTAGTGGTAATCCTTCCGGTTTCAAAAAAATGAGTGTTTTGCTCATCCTCGAAAAAAGAAGTAGTTTCCTCGTCCATCCAGGAATCGTCATTTTTTCCCTCATGCTTTTCGTCATGCTTATCTTTATTATGTTTATCTTCAACAGCAGTGCTGTCGGCGGTATTAGCACCGGTCAATTCTTTAAGGTCCGGGTATATCAAAAACTTAAAAGCCAGGTACAAAATTACTACCATTACGATAACCGTACCCGCAATAATACCTACCAATTGAATTAATCCCGTATCAGCCGGCTTGCGCTTAGGCTTTTCGGGTACTTGTTTTTCTTCCTTGGCTCCTTCTTCCGGTGCCGGTTTGTCTTTTGCCATTTTCCTTTGCCGATTTTTTTAAATATTTTTAATTAAGTATAACTATTAACCGCAAAAAACAAAAGTTTATTTTAACTATATTATAATTATCGGCTAAAAGTCAATAATATTTAACGTTTACACTCAGATAAAAATCATGCCAAAGGAAAGGTAAGTTTCTAAGCGCTGATTTTAAATAAATTAGTGTAAATATGCTAAAAATTGAATAAACATTTTTTAATATTTGGCGGTTATTATTAGCCGAAAGAATATTTTTCAATTCTATTTCTTGATTATTTTTCTGATTTCTGTTTTTCCGCCGCAATTAATCATCGCTAAATAAACTCCTGAGGGCAGATTATTTAAATTTAGAGTAATGCCCGTATTTTCGCCTTTTACCCGAAAGCTCCGACTGAATACCTTATTACCTAGCAGATTAGTAATTTCGACGCTTATTCTACTGCAAACAGGATTAAAGGCTTCAAGATAAAAAATACCTTCTGACGGATTTGGTGTTATACTTATATCTGCTGATGTTCCAAAGCTTTTTACTGTGCTGAGAGTAAAATTGTACTCATCAGATATTGAAGAACACTGATATTCATTAAAAACTTCAACTTTATAGCTGCCGCTTTCTGTCGGAACGTAATTTTCTTCAACTGCTCCATCTATGGGTTCTCCGTCTATATACCACTGATAAAAATCTGCCGATACATTAGTCTTAAGTGTTTTATTTTCATAAAAAATATCAGGCTTTTCAGGTTTTGGCTGAAAAATTACGATTTTAGGTTCAGATGTATTTTCACATTCGTCGGCAGTAATACCCTTAACACTGTATTCTCCAGGTTCATGTACGTATATTCTTCTTCCTGTTTCACCGTTAGACCATTCGTAATCAGAGAAGCCGAAAGATGCCATGAGAAGAACTGTATCGCCATCACAGGCAGGAAGCTGTGTTGTGGAATTAACTTTCAGATCAGGTATGTTGTGAACATCAATTTCGACAGGGTCTGAAGCGGCAGTACAGCCTTTATCGTCAGTAACGATTACATAATAATCTCCGCTCTCGGTAACTTCAATGCTTTTTCCGGTCTTGCCCGTATTCCACAAATAAGATTCATATCCTTCCGGTGCGGTCAATTTGCAGCTGCCTCCTTCACAAAACTCAGTTTCTCCATGCGCTGTTACATCGGGCGGCGAAAGATTGCAGTTATTTATTTTGCTTTCCCAAAGACCTCGTGCATAAGTGGCAGCTCTGATTTTTCCTGCACCGTAATGTATCTCCAAATCCGTAACCACGACATTGGGCAGTCCGTTATCCATAGGCTGCCAGTCGTTGTGTGCTTCATCTGTAAAGAATACACCGATATCAGTACCGATATAAAGCCTGTCAGGAGAATTTTTTTGATAAATGATGGTATTTACCGGTACATTTGGCAAAGTACCTGATATGTTTGTTTTTTCAGTACCGTTTATTTCCATTACTTTTGAGCCTGAATAATAGCCTGAAAGAGTAACCCAGCAGCGTTGGTGATTATTTGGGTCAACAGCTATGTCGGTAACGGCGGAATTTGAAGTCATTATGTTGTTCCATGTCTCACCTCCGTTATGAGTAACAAAGACTTTGTCAATAGCAGCGCAGTAAATGGTTCCCGCATTTGATTCTGATAAAGCTATGGTACGCAGTTCATAACCGCCCGTCGGCACGGATATTTTTTTCCAGTGTGCGCCTCTGTCAGTAGATTTGTAGATATTGTGATGCCCAATGTATAAAATCTTGGGATCCCTCGGGTCCATAGCCATAGGAGATATCCATGCTCCTGATTCGCGGGTGTAATTGTCATCTATCATATAGAAAAAAGAACTGCCTCCGTTTGTAGAGCGCCAGAAACTACCGTTATATGTGGATGCATAAAGATAGCGGCTGTCGTTGTAATCAATCTTACAGTCCATGCCGTCGCTGCCAAGAATATTTTTCCATGTCGAACCGCTTTTAAGATGTGTGCCGTTGTCCTGTGTACCGCCTATTATTAAGTCCTCATCGGCAGGATGCTGATCGATGCGGTAAAATTGAGTAACTTCAAGTCCGTTGCTAATGTCTGTCCAGCTTGTTCCTCCGTTTTTCGTCTTGTTAATACCGCCGTCCGTGCATGCAAAAAGAACACCTTTCGGATTATACTCAAGCGAATGAATATCAGCATGTATCCAGGGCGCTGATTTACCGCGCCAGTCAGTTGTAATTGAAAAATCCGCACCGCCGTTAGTTGTTTTCCAAACATTAATTCCACCGATGAAAACTATGTCTTCATTTTCAGGATCGGCGGCAAGACATAAATCATAAAGTCCCTGTCCACCCTGCATAGAACCGGATGTATAAAAATGCAGATAGTTCGGATGTGTGCTTTTACGTGCCGTAATAGTCCAGTTTTCTCCGCCGTCAGTAGTTCTCAAAAAAGAATGAAATCCCATGTCATAACCTGCACATAAGGCATACATAGTATTTGGGTCAGCTTGTGTAACATTTAATGCTATTCTGATTACATCTGTAAACTGCTGTTTTTTATCTATGTTACCCGTAAATGGATTAACCTTGGCTATGGAATAAACATAATTGTTTCCTGATATTTCCCTGAAAGCTCCTATTATCTGGGAAGGATCTCCGGGTTTGAACTCTAGATCGCGGCAGTAAATGCTGCTCAGACGGCTCCAATTCTTTCCGCCGTCTTCCGTTTTATAAAGACCTTTATTGGAAGCCGCATAAACAATATTTTCATTTGAAGGATGAACAAGCAGCCTGTTTATTAGAACTTGGTTTGACAGTTCAAAGTCTTCTCCGTAAAGAGGCGATGTAAGCGACCATGTACTGCCGTTATCAGTTGTTTTCACTATACCAATGCTGTAATTGAAGAGCGCACCTAAAACCCCTGCTGCATCAGCATCTCCCGTAGCTGCATAAACTACGTTTGGGTTGGACGGGGAGCATGCAATATCAGAAATACCTATTGATAAAAATTCCGTAAACGGAAAAGTATGCCAGCTACCTCCTCCGTTAGTTGTTTTCCAAACTCCGCCGAAAGCTGCCCCTGCCCAAATTATATTTTCATCAGAGGGGTGAAATGAAATACAGTTCATCCTGCCCATACCTGCCGGGGGATACTGGTTATGATCGGCAGGTTTTACGGAAGGACCAGTCAATGACCATTCGTAAAGGTCATCAGCCAGCGGTAAATCTTTCTTTATGTGCTTTTCAAGATAACTACGATGTTCATCGTGTATCTGAAGGGCATCGGGAAATTCTCCGTTTGGATATACTCTCTGCTCCCAAAACCACTCAAGTCTTTTGAACTGCTTCCAACCGGTGCCTCTGCCCGGTTTTTTATCCTGCCAGTATTCTTTAAATTCCTTCTGAGCATCGTAAAAATCAGCATTCTTGATTTTATCTGTTTCCAATACCCATGGCTGTGCATTAACTACAGCGCTGCAAATAAACAATAATGATACAATCAATGCTGCCAAATAAAACCGTTTGCCTGCGTTTAATCTCATCTCCTTAAAAACTCCTTGTCTGCATTTATAAATCTTTAAAAATGTATATATACGAAATAGCAAATTTAACAAAAAAAATGAACAAAATATTATTTATCTTACTAATTTATTGACGAATGAAATGTGATTTACTTTTCTATATAATCCTGCTTCATCATTAAACCAGTATTCTATTAATACCATATCATAAGCGCTTTTTCCGAAAAGATTTATCCGAAAAATGTCATTTGAAAGAGTCCCCTGTCCTCAACCCTTTACCCGAAGGGTGAAAGGAGTTTAGAAAGAAAAAGATTTTTTTCTGTCATTTACTTTCACAAGTGTCATTCACGGATTTACAAAAAAAAATCTATGAAAAACAAAAATAAAATAAAAAATAATCCTAATAGAATGTAAAAAAAACACTCTTTTTGAGATAATGCCATTTTTAAGTACGCTGATTATTAGTGGTATTTTTGCGATAGAATAAGATTTGTGAAATTAATCTAAATTTTAATAGTAATTTTTAGTAATTTTATAGTGAAAATTTTTTTAATGATTACAAAGAATATTAAATTGTGTATTATTATTCACTCATTGATTATGAATTTGAATTTTTCTTATTTCCAAGAAATGAATATGTTTAAATGAAATTTTGGAATACATTTAGTCTAAAAGGAAAAATCATTACGCTGATAATCAGCGTGAGTGTTCTGGCTGCCAGCATTGTACTGCTTTATAATTCTTTCAATGAATATCAGGGGATGAAAGAAGATCTGAAAAGGCAAATGTATTTAAATGCCCAGCTTACCGGGCAGTACTGTGTTACAACTCTTGCATTCCACGAAAAAAATTCCGCACTTTCAACATTGGCAATTTTATCAAAAATGCCGAGTATTTACCATGCTTCGCTGTATAGTATAGATAAACAATTATTTGTGGAAATAATACGTGATTCGAGTCTGGTAAGCAGCCGATTTTTAATACCGAAAGATACAGTTTTTTTTTCGGGTAATACAATACATGTACATCATCCGATTAAATATGACGAGATAAAATACGGTTACATTGTCATTCATGCATATCCTGAAGTATTTGAAAGCCGCTGGCGCTCATATATTATTTCAATGATAATACTTCTATTGATAGTTATAATAATTTCCTTTTTTGTATCGCTAATACTGCAAAATATCATATCATCTCCAATACTTGCTCTGTCAACCGCAGCAAAAGAAGTAAGGGAAAAAGGAGATTACAAGATTGAGCTTTTATACAGGGGAAAGGATGAAATTTCCAGTTTGTACACCAGCTTTAAAGAGATGGTTCAAAAGCTGAAAATGCGTGAAAAAGAAAGAGATGCCGCGTTAAAAGATTTAATAAAGAGCCAGGAGAGATTTAAAAGCATGTTTCAAAATCTACCCATGCCTGCTCTTGTTTGGAAGATTGAAAAAAATAATTTCATATTGGAAGATTATAACGCTGCCTGCCATAAACTTACAGGAGGCGAAATTGAAAGCAGAATCGGAGAACCCGTGCAAGGCTTTTTCCCAAATAATCCGCTCATTATAAGAACTTTCAAAAGTACTGCCCGTGAGAAAAAATCAGAGGAACTTGAGATATGGTACAGTTTTACTCCAGAAAGGCTGAAAAAATTCTATATTATGAAGATCGGATTTGTATATCCGGATATGATAATGCTTCATGCAGTAGATATAACTGAAATAAAATTAGCAGAAAAAGAGAAAGAAATGCTGAATGTAAAACTTGAGCAGAAAGTAAAAAACAGAACAGAAGAATTGCAGCTTGCTTTAAACAATATTAAAGAAGAAATAGAGATTAGGAAAGTAATGGAAAAACGCATTAGAAAAGCGAAAGAAGATGCGGAAACTGCCAATAAAGCAAAAAGTTTATTCCTTGCCAACATTTCGCATGAGATTCGCACTCCAATGAATACTATTTTAGGTTTTTCAGAACTCATGTCCCAAAAAATTGAGAGGGAAGATTTTAAGTCCTATCTTGGTTCTATCTCTTCGAGCGGCCATATCCTGCTGGATATTATTAATGATATTATTGAACATTCAAAGTTAGAAACGGGAAAAGCCGTTCAAAACCTAAAACCTGTAAATATCAGCGCTGTCCTTAAAGAAATCTCAAGAGTTTTTCTTCTGAAAGCAAAGGATAAATATATTGATTTTATAGTTTTGGACGAGTATAATACTGAAAAATATATAATCTTTGACGAAATGAAACTAAAACAGATACTGCTCAATATAATTGGAAATGCAGTAAAGTTTACCGACCGGGGATATGTGAAGTTATTTGTAAATCGAAAAGAGAAAAGCAAAGGTATAATTGATTTGATTTTTAAAATTGAAGACAGCGGCATAGGCATTGCGGAAAATGAGATCCCTTTTATTTTTGATTCTTTTAAACAGCAGTCGGGTCTAGATACTAAAAAATACGGCGGCACGGGTTTAGGGCTTTCAATTGCATCCAAACTGGCAGAGATGCTGAAAGGTGAAATTTCGGTAAAGAGTAAACTTGGAGAGGGCTCTACATTTACCGTGGAATTTAAAGATGTAAAGGAACTTTTTTCTCTAGATTCCGCTTACCAAACAGAAGATGAAGCCAGTAACTATGATTCTGCTTCATTTAATTCCGAAAAAATATTAATAGCTGATGATAACACAGATAATCTCATCATCTTAAAAGAAATGATGCAGCAAATAGGATTAGTGCCGCTTACGGCAGAAAACGGAGAAGAAGCTGTTAATATTGCTCTGTATGAAATTCCCGATTTTATCTTTCTGGATATTAGAATGCCGGGTAAAAACGGCGTGGAAAGCGCTAAAATAATCAAAAGTATGAATTCGACACGTCATATACCCATAGCAGCCCTGACATCATATCCCGGAGATATTAAAAACCCGGATGCAGACAGGCTTTTTTGTAAAATAATTCAGAAACCTTTTAAGATAAGACAGATTGTGTCGGTTTTAGTCTCATATCTTCTAAATAAAGAAGAATCGAGACCTGTCCTGCCTGATGTTAAACAGGAAGTACCGACTAACCATGATTATGAACATACTAAAATACCCAATGATTTAATATCTGAATCACTTGAATGGTTGAACAATGCATATCAATCTCCTGATTTTGAAGAAGTGGAGCTTTTTGCATCCAAAATTACAGAAATGGGTAATTCTTTAAACATTAGTTTTTTGAAAGAATACGGCATAAAAATAAAAGATGAAGCAGCCAACTTCAAAGTCGATGCTATGAGAATGTCTCTTCTGACTCTTGAAAAGAAATTAAAAGGGGAAACCAATGAATGATATGAAAGATGCAACAATCTTCATCGTTGACGATGTGGATTCAAATATAACTGTTGCTGGAAGCGTTTTAAAGCAAATGGGATACAGGATTCTTTTTGCAAAAACAGGCAGAGAAGCAATTGAAAATATTAAAAAATACAAACCTGATTTAATTCTTCTTGACATTATGATGCCGGGTATTGACGGTTTCGGAGTATGTGAAAACCTGAAAAATATACCCGAAACTAAAGATATCCCCATTATTTTCCTTACTGCAAAAAACAATATTGAAAGTATAACAAAAGGATTTCGTCTCGGCGGTGTTGACTATATTACCAAACCCTTCAATATGGAAGAACTTACTGTCAGAATCAAAACGCATCTCGAACTGCTTTCGAAAAACAGAGAACTTGAACGACAAAGATGTGAACTCGAAAAACTCAATAATACAAAAGACAAATTCTTTTCAATCATTGCCCACGATCTGAAAGGTCCTTTCTCCGGTTTTATTACACTATCCGAAGTACTCAACAGCCGTTTTGAGCAAATCACAATTGAAGACCTGCAGGAGCTCATTGTTTCTCTAAACAGTTCTGCAAAACTGCTTAATGAGCTGCTCGACAATCTCCTCACCTGGTCTCAGGTGCAAAGAGGTACTATTAAGTTTAAACCTGCACCAACTTATCTAAAACCTGTGATTGATGATGTATATGCAATTCTTTCTTTGAATGCTTCTAAGAAAGAAATAGTCATAAAAAATAACATAAATGAAGATTGTATTGTTCATACAGACGAAAATCTTGTTTATTCAGTTTTGAGGAATCTGCTTTCCAATGCTATTAAATATAGTGCAGAAAAAAGTGAAATAATCGTATCATCCATTGAAGAAGATGAAAATAACTATAGGATAACCGTAAAAGACAGCGGAGTCGGGATACCTGGCGAAAGACTTAAAACCATTTTCAAAATTGAACAAAAATCATCCACACCGGGAACTAATAATGAACATGGAACCGGACTGGGTTTAATCATCTGCTATGAGTTTATAGTCCGGCAGGGTGGAAAAATCTGGATTGAAAGCGAAGAGGGTAAAGGCACTGAAGTGCATTTTACATTAGAAAAAGGCTCACTTCCGGATGACTAAAAGCCCCGTGACAGATGCCGAATAGTAATGACAAGAACTATTGACAATTTTAATTTTCAATTTTTATCAATTTTAGTTCAAGAGGAATTTATTATCGTTTTACCATTATAACGGTTAATCGATTAAAAACTAACTAATCAAATCTTTTGATCTCAATGTTATTACAGTTACTTCCGGCGGTACTCCTACTCTTATGGGAGGTCCCGTAGTGCCAAAGCCCCGGTTAACATACAAATGCTGGTCACCTTCACTGTAAAGACCCGACCAATGCTTGTAAAATGCTCTTGTTGGTGTTATTTTCTCTCCGAGTAAATCCAGAACTATCTGACCGCCGTGGGTGTGCCCTGCCAGCATTAGGTCTATTTTTAGCTTTTTCAGTATCTTTCGTTCCCAGTTAATGGGGTCATGCATCATAAGAACAACCGGCAGTTCGGATGTCAATCCTTTCAGAGTTTTTCCCATATCGGCAAAATTCTGCCGGGTGCCTGTATTGTCAGTACCGGCAAGCTGAAAAGGATCCCCGTTAATAATCAGTGTACGGTTGTCATTTATTAAAAGATCAATATTCAAATCTTTGAAAATTTTCAGAAGCAGCTCATGCTCCTTAGGGGACATCCAATGGTCATGATTCCCCAAACAGCCGTAAACTCCGAGAGGAGCAGAAGTCTTTTTCAGGTCATTATAAACCATTTTCATTTCTTCGGGATTGTTGTTAACCATATCCCCTGTTATCAATATCATATCCGGTTTTTCTTCGCGAACAATCCTGAAAGCTTCTTCAATCGGCTTCTTCGAGTAAAAAGAACCTGCATGAAGATCGGAAAGCTGTATGATTTTCAGACCATCTTGAGATTTCGGTAAATCCTTAATGGGAATTTCCATCTCGAATTTACGGAAATTGTATGTAACACGAGCATAACCGTCGGTTACAATAATAAAGGGCGCAGAGGCTATGCCCCAGCCGGCTGCTTTCAGGATTTTCCTGCGTTTAGTTAATATGCGGTTTTGCTTTTCCGGATCGTTTTCTATTGGTTTTTCTCTTCTAAATTTCGATTTATTTCTTATGAGACTAATAGTTTTATTTTCAAAACCTGCAGATTTATCAATTAGTTTTTTTATCATCATAACGGGTACTATGACTAATTTTGGTAAATACCATATAAAAAAAGGGACGCTGAGAGCTTTTTCAAACTGAGAAGGCATATCTTCGTCAAAACTTCTGTCTATTAAATAATAGAAAGCGATAAACGCCAAAAGAGCTCCAACGGCATACATTAGTTTATACAACAGCGGATTCCACCCGTTTTTTTGTACGGAGCGTCTCCAGCTTTCAAGAAAAATCACATCGAGTGCCAAAAGAACCAATGTGATAACAATCGCAAATACGGGCATATATCTTTTTCTGAAATAATTTTCATAATAGTTATTATCATTTGACGAATTATTTTGAGGATTCTTGTTTTCGGGTATATAAAAATATATATTTAGTGCTGCCTAATATTAAAAAAAATAACAATCGGTTACATCAGTCTTATTACTATATTTCATTGCAAAATATTTATGAAAAGAATTGTTAAATAAAAATGAGGCAAGCATGGCTGAAACTCCTTCAAAGATGGTACCATTAGGAACAAAAGCTCCGGAATTCACTCTTCCGGAACCGATGTCGGGAAAAGAAAAATCATTGACCGAACTGAAATCAAGTGTTGGTACTGTGATCATGTTCATCTGTAATCACTGCCCTTACGTAAAGCATATTAATACTGTTCTACCCGGCTTTGCTAATGATTACATAAAAAAAAGAATCTCCTTTATTGCTATTAATTCAAATGACATCAAGAATTACCCACAGGATTCACCCGAAAAGATGATTGAAACCGCAAAGGAAACTGGATATCCATTTCCCTATCTTTTTGACGAAAGCCAGGAAGCTGCAAAAGCCTACGGAGCAGCCTGCACTCCTGATTTTTTCGTGTATGATAAGGATTTGAAACTTGTTTACCGCGGACAATTTGACGACTCACGACCGGGCAATAATAAGCCAGTAACGGGAAAAGATTTAGCATCTGCCATAGATGCACTTATTGAAGGTGAACCAATTCCGAATAATCAAATACCAAGCATAGGATGCAATATAAAATGGAAGTAAAAATAGACCAATAAAGAAAATATAAAAATTATTCTGCTTTTGGTACGGTAATGCTAAATGTGCTGCCTTCGCCGGGTCTGCTTTCAACACTAATTTGACCGCCGTTTTTCTCGGTAAATTCCTTGCAGAGGATAAGCCCGAGACCGGAGCCGCTTTCTTCTGCGGTACCGGGAGTTGAGTATTGGACATCAATTCTGAAAAGTTTCGGAATATTCTCTTCGGCAATGCCGATGCCGGTATCAGAAACGGATATTTGGTACATATCATCCAATTCGGTCGATTTAATTTTAACTTCTCCGCCTTTTGGTGTGTATTTCAGTCCGTTAGAAACCAAATTGAGAATAACAGTATTCAGCATATTTTTATCGGCGTATGCAGTTGTGTCTTCCGCTACTTCAGAAATAAGAGAAATACCTTTATTATCAGCCATCAGCCTAACCTGATTCAGAATATTGTCCGAAATTTGCTTAACATTTATATTTTCAGGCTTATATTCTATTTTGCCTGTCTGGGACTTAGCCCACTGAAACAGATTTTCTACAAGATGAAGAGAATGCTTTGCTGATTCATCGAGAGCTTTGGTTGTTTCTATCATTTTCTCCTTGTCCATATCAGCTACTCTTTTGGAAAGAAGATCGGTTACATTTTTGAACCAGTAAAGCGGATTTCTAAGATCATGCGATATGATGGAGAAAAACTTGTCTTTAGTTGTGTTTGCATCGAAAAGCTGCTTGTTCAGGTTTTCCAGTTCGGTGTTTGCCATCGCAATTTCCTGATTCTTCTTCTGAAGTTCTTCAGCAGCCTTTTTCTTTGTGCTGTAGCGGTTGTAGATAACTGCTCCAAGCAGCAGGGCGAGAGCAATTATTGCAATAAAAAGATTTCTCTGGGTCTCTTTGGATTTTTGAATTATCTCTTTTTCCCGTTTTTCATTTTCGGTTTCAATTTTAACTTCGAGTTCGGTAATGCGGTTACGGCTCTCCTGATTGAAAATGGTATCTTTAATGGCAGTGAAAGCATCTTTCGCTTCAAGAGCCTTTTTGTATTCTTCCCTCTGGGTGTAAAGCTGTGACAGCATATTATAGTTCAATGCCATTATGTCGATCAGCTCTATTCTTTTGGCAATATCTAGACTTTTCAGGAGAGACTCCTCAGCTTCAAGGTAATTCTCAAGCTGCATAAGGGCAAGAGCCTTATTAGCCAAAACAATTGATTTACTGCGAGGATCATTTATATCAGAAAATATTTTGAGAGCCTCATCATAATTCTTTAATGCTTCTTCCAGCTTTCCGGTTTTTGCATAAACCAGACCTATATTGAAAAGCGAGTTGGCAATACCGTCTTTATCACTGTATCGGCGCATAATGCCCAGTGAAGTAAAATTATATTCGAGAGCTTTTTCAAAATCACCCATTGCGGTAAATATCACTGACAGGTTATTTGCGGATGTGGCAATGCCGAGCGAATCGCCGAGCTCCCTGCGTATTTCCATCGCCTGCAAACTGAAATCAAGGGCTTTTTTGTTATTCACCAGATTATAATATATTTTGCCGAGTAAATGATAAACATTGGCAAGCCATTTTTTATTCTCTATCTTTGTTTTAAAAATCTTCTGAGCTTCATAAACATTTTCAAGAGCAAGTTCAAATTCAGTTAGAATATTATAGACAGTACTGATATGATAATATGCTTTGCCCTGCTGGTGATAATTATTGTTTTTCTCAGCAATATCGAGCGCTTTATTAAAAGATTCAATGGCACTTTTATAAATACCGAGATTCACCCTTGCTTCGCCTGCAATGAGATGTGCCTGAAAATATAAATCCTTGTCTTTCTGTGCTATTTCAGAAGCCTTCAAGGCATTTTCCAAAGCATTTTGAGGATTGTTGTAAAGATTTTTCTCAGCAAGTTGCAGCATGTATTTAGCTTTTGGGATTCCGGCAGCGCTCTCAATTAAGGCATTAAGGCTGTCATTCCCTGCTGCTGAATAACTGCTGAATCCCATGCTCAGAATTATAGCAATACAGCTTATAAATATTTTTATTTGCCCTGTCTTCATGGTCGAGAGTATTTTGTAACAAAAAATCGATTAAACTTACTATTATTTTAACAGTTATTTTAATTCAAATTATATCTTTTTTAACAAAAAAAACTTTTTCTACAATAACCACTACTATAATATGGTTAATTTTTTAATTTACCAATAGTACTTTTTACTATTTTGTCGAAAAAACAAAAAAAATATTATGAAATTAATTTTTTTTATTTATCTTATACGGTAGAAGATTGTTTATTGTTACTAATTATTTCAAATAAAGGAAAAAAAGAATAATTTTCCGGAGGCTTTATGAAAATAGTCAAATATATCTCGGCAGCAGCGTTTCTTTTACTGCTTTCTTCAGTAACCATGAATGCAGCTAAAAGCAATGTAACCGACACTTACGAATGCTCCTCTGATTCTTGTCAGAAAACCGTAAAAATGGATGTTGACGAAAATAATGTGCACGAAACATTTAAAATTTATTATTGTGACGGCACTAATCAGGTATTCCCTATATATTCCATCGGTGATATTAGTAAGTGGCCCCCTATCGGCATTTTAAGACTTTCTGAAATGGATTTCCACAGCAGAGACCATTTTCTTGAGTTTCATCTTGATGACAGTACCGGCAATATTGTCAGTTGGTTTGCCAAGCCTGAAGGTATTGATACTGTTTATTTTTATGATAAACCCCGCTACAGAGCAAACGGGCGAATCGGTCTTGAAAGCAGTGATATTGAAACCGATTTCAATATCAACCAATATCAGAAAAACGATTATCTTATGTTTAACGTCAATACTGCCCGTGAAAGTAAAATCAGCCTTAAAATTGTCAATTCTCAAGGTGTTACCATTGCCACTCTTTTGAACGGCGCTGATATCAAAGGAAACTTTGAAACTAACTACTTCACAGGTTATCTTGCAAGCGGAATGTACTTTGCTGTATATTGGATAGACGGAGTGCCGGTTATCAAAAAATTCGTTATTGCACGATAATCTTAGAAAATAAATATACTATGAAAGCCCTGCTATGTAATGATTAGCAGGGTTTTTTATGATAAAATTGAAACTTTCTCGGAAAAAATTTGTATATTTTGTAAAGAAATATTGGTAAAATAATTTAGAAGTGTTGAATTATGAATAGAATAATTGCAGCTGACGACCATGCCATTGTCAGGCAGGGATTAAAACTTATTTTTGATGAATATGAAGATTTGACTCTTGAAGAAGCCGTTACTTCAGGCGATGAGCTGCTTCAAAAAGTCCGCGAGAAGAATTACGATCTAATAGTATTAGACATCGCAATGCCCGGAAGAGATGTCTTGGATACTATTAAAGATCTTAAGAGTATGAAACCTCAGATCCCTATCTTAATTTTTACTATGAATCCCGCAGAACAGTATGCAGTCCGGGTTTTAAAAGCTGGTGCTTCCGGGTATATAAATAAAGAGAGTCCGACAGAAGAAATTGTAAATGCCATCCGCAAACTCCTCGGCGGAGGAATGTATATTCCTCCCAATATAGCTGAACTTCTGGCAAACAACCTCAAGTCGGATCATGAAGGTCCTCTGCACGAAACTTTAACCAACAGGGAGTTTCAAATAATGTGTATGATTGCCGAAGGAAAATCCGTAACAGAAATCTCCGACAAACTATTTCTTAGCAAAAATACAATCAGCAACCACAGAAGCCATATTCTTCAGAAATTGAAATTGAAAAACAATGCTGAGATTACACATTATGCTCTGAAACATAATCTAATAGCATAGTGCATTAATCATAATTACTTTTCTGCTTTTCCTGCTGATTGTTGGAGATTGCTTCATCGCTTCGTTCTTCACAATGACGCAGCAGTAAAAAAGTAAAAAGATATGTTCCTCATATTTGAGATTCCGCATCAAGTGCGGAATGACAATTATTAGAAACATACTTTATAAAGGAGAGACACACAAGGGAATGATTGTTTTTGATCTCTGAGGATTTTTGGATGTCATTCCGGCTGGAGCGAAGCGGAATGCCGGAATCTCACGTTATGGGGAACACACCCCTTTTTCCCCTCTCAAGAGGGGATATTCATTCGTGAGATTCCGCATCAAGTGCGGCAAGTGCGGAATGACAATTATTAGAAATATCTTGATAAAGGAAAAAAAATACAAGGGAATGATTAAAATTGGAATTATAAGCAGATGAAAAAAACAATAGTAGTATATTTTCTGATTCTGTTTTGTTTCTTGAGCGGATATGCTCAAAAACCGGATTCTCTTCTTCCAAGACCTGAATCCCCACAAAATCCGCTCAAAGAACTAAAGAAAGATATTGACGCTTTGACAGCCAATCCTGATTTCGCTAACGCACATATCGGTATCAGCGTGTTATCTATTGAGACCGGAGAGTATTTTTACAGGAAAAATGAAAACCGCAATTTCATTCCGGCATCCACTCAAAAACTGCTAACCACTGCCGCGGCACTAGAGTATTTAGGAAAGGATTTCACCTACAGCACTACTATGTATCTTGATGGAATAATTCAGGATAACGGTGAATTTCTCGGCAATATTATTATCAGGGGAACAGGTGACCCATCCATTTCCAAACATTTTTACGAAGACCCATCGGATATTTTTGCAGACTGGGCAGATTTACTGGATTCAATGGGTATAAATTCAATTAAAGGAAATATAATTGGTGATGACCGCTATTTTGACAATATTCCTTATGGCCCCGGGTGGTCTTGGGATGACATGAGCTATGCCTATTCAGCACAGATTAACGCTTTAAATGCCTACGATAATGTTGTAGAAATTCTTTTAACCCCCGGCGACACGATAGGTGATTTTGCAAAATACAAACTTTTCCCTGAAAATAATTATCTGAGGGTGCTTAACAATGTAAAAACCGCACCCGGCAGCAAACCGACAAGCATAGATCTGCATAAGGAATTGAACGCCAATCTTGCCGAAATATCGGGAGATATTTCGCTCGATACCTTAATCCCCGAAGAAATTAGCATTCCCGTAAGCATACATAATCCTACACTCTACTTTTTGAGTCTGTTTAGAAAAGCACTGCTTGACAAAGGCATCAGATGCAGAAGCGCACTTATTGACGTAGAAGCCTGGAACGATAAAATTAATTATGCACTCCTCAGTCCTGCAGGCGAGCATATCTCCCCCCCTCTTTCGCAGATAATAAACCTTATCAATAAAAAAAGCCATAATCTGTGCGCAGATATTCTGCTGAAAACAATTGCAAAGGAAACCACGGGTAAGGGAAGTTTTGAAAACGGATGTTCGCAAGTCAATCTATTTGCCGGCGGCGCGGGATTGTCACCTGAAAATTTCGTTTATGCCGACGGTTCCGGTTTATCTCGGTTTAATCTGATTTCACCATCTTATCAGACTGCCCTGCTTAGCTATGCATACAGAAGCGGCTGGAGTGATATTTTCATGCAGTCCCTCGCAAAACCGGGCAGAGAAGGAACACTTGAAAAGAGAATGATACGCTCTCTGGCAGAAAACAGCGTTTCTGCAAAAACAGGATCGATGAACAATGTATCAACTATCTGCGGATACATCAGAACCCGAAGCAGCGAAATAATTGCATTTTCTATTATGATGAACAATTTTACCGTACCGATTTCTCTGGCTCATAACCTTCAGGATTTGATCTGCATGAGACTCGCTGGCTTTTCAAGAAAAGTACGCGGGAAATGACATTTATATTTATCTCATTCTCTATCAAGTTCAGATTGAAAAAAAATTAAGCGAAACACCTATGATTTGGTAAAATACCCAAGAAAATGATTATTTGAGAGTTAATGCAAAACGGAGTTTTGAAAGAAAAGTGCATTCCCAAATCGGAGTTTGAGAATGAGATATAAAAATGGGATAAAGTTAGAGCTTGCTTTATCGCTTCGCTGTTTGCAATGAGATAACAGCAGGAAGAAAAAGATGTCCAATATCTTGCAGATGTTGGACATCTGAAGGGTAAAAAAGTAAAATAAACAGATGAAGATTCTAAATAATTTTGGAATTTTCTTTTTTCTTTATAAATTGCCTTTATGAGACAGAAGACTTTAGCGGCAAACGATTCACTTGCATTCTGCGGTACAATTCGCGGAGGGTCTTTTATATCTTATCTGGCTTATGAGAAGCATATATTAGAAAGCATTATTAACGAATGCCGCATACCGCCGGATATTTCCTTTATTCAAATCTGAAATTTATTCTGTACTGCTTCATTTTATTCTTTTTACAGTTATTCACAACGTAAAACAATATTCTATTAATTAAGAGTAATTGAGAGATTTATAAACCAAATATCTTTTTCAAGGTAAATAGTATTGTGTAGAATATTTTTTCAGATTGAACATCCATGATTAAGAGAAAACACATAAATTGATGATTTTTTTTGAAATAGTCGAAAATTGAAATAGAAGTAATGGTTGTCATTCTGTCCCTGTGCTGAACTTGTTTCAGTATTGTTTCAGAATCTCACTAATGAGGAACACACCCCTTTTTCCCCTTTCAAGAGGGGATATTCTAACTTGAGATGCTGAAACAAGTTCAGCATGACAAACAAACCATCATAACATGACAAACAAACCATCATAACATGACAAACATACGATAGTAACATGACAAACATACGATAGTAACATGACAAACATACGATA
>CAZOBD010000015.1:6058-19312 GCA_964577665.1 uncultured Hyphomicrobiales bacterium | reverse complement strand
AACATACGATAGTAACATGACAAACATACGATAGTAACATGACAAACATACGATAATAAAAGGTAAAAATACAAAGAATAAACAGATGAAACCTCCATGATTAAGGAAAACACCCAAAGGGATGTTATTAAAAAGATGGACTCCACTTCCAAAGTGGAGTCCATCTCAAAGTAAAAATAAACAGATGAAAAGTTTTATACTTATTTCAGGATTTAAAAATTATTTAAGTAGTCATAAATTTTAAATACATATAACATTAAAAAGGAATTTAATTATGCCAACAATTGAAAAGACACAAACTGCCTATTTGCCGCATTACAACGTTAATGCAGATGAAGTTCGCAGCGAGCTTGCTAAATATATGCTCGTGGACGGTTTCGACTTCGTTTTAGACCTTGACAACAGCCGGGGTGCATATTTTATCGAGCAGCGTACCGGAAAGAAATATCTTGATTTTTTCACCTGCTTTGCATCAATGCCGCTCGGACTAAACCATCCGAAAATGATCAGCGGCAGCTATCTTGCTTATCTTAACAGAGCTGCCCTAAACAAAATATCCAACTCGGACATTTATACCGATGTGATGGCTTCCTTTGTAAAAACATTTTTTGAAACTGCCGTACCCCCTTCGTTTAAGTATTCATTCTATGTATCAGGCGGCGCACTGGCAGTTGAAAATGCTTTGAAAGCAGCTTTCGACTGGAAAGTGCGTAAAAACATGAAAAAAAGTAAGAACAAGAAGGAGACCGGTCATAAAATACTCCATTTCAAACAGGCTTTTCACGGCAGGACAGGATATACCATGTCTCTTACCAATACCGACCCTAACAAAGTAAAATACTTTCCTAAATTTGACTGGCCCCGCGTCAGTAATCCCTTTATTAACTTCCCGCTAAACGAAAACAGCCTTGGGGATGTTATCAGGCGGGAAGAACAAAGCGCCGAAGAAATAAAAGATGCTTTTATAAAAAATAAAAATGAAATAGCCGCCGTAATAATCGAACCTATACAAGGAGAAGGCGGCGACAAGCACTTCAGACCCGAGTTTCTTCAAAGGGTCAGAGAACTTGCCGATGAAAATGATGCTCTTTTGATTTTCGACGAGGTACAGACAGGAGTGGGACTGACAGGTACGATGTGGGCTCACGAGCAGATGGGAGTTACTCCCGATATAATGTGCTTCGGCAAAAAAATGCAGATTTGCGGTATCATCGCTACGGACAGAATCGACGATGTAGAAGATAACGTTTTCCATACTTCCAGCAGAATAAACTCAACATGGGGCGGAAACCTTGTTGATATGGCGCGGGCTATGCGTTATCTGGAAATTATCGAAGAGGAAAATTTACTCGACAATGCCAAGCAGCGCGGAAAAGAACTGCAGCAAGAGATCACCACAATACAACAGGAATACCCTGATATAATCAGCAATGCCAGAGGGAGGGGCATGTTTTGTGCTTTCGATCTGAAAAAGGAACTTCGCCCTGCTTTTTTGGATAAATGTTTCGAGCACGGGTTAATGATACTTCCCTGTGGTGAAAATTCTGTCCGTTTTCGTCCACCGTTGAATCTCAAATCAAAACAGCTCAAAGACGGAATGGCTGTTGTCAGACGAGTACTTGCTGAAATACAATAATTTATTATATAACTTTAAGAAGTGATCCCCCTAACCCCCTTATAAATAAGGGGGAAGTATATTGCATTTAACTCCATCCCTTTTTTAAAAGGGAGGGCAGGGATTCTAAAAAAAATTCGGGTAATGTCAGTTATAAATAAGCGAGCTGCTCCCTAATGAAGGTGTCTGGTTGATATGAAATTTGACTATTCAAAATATAAAATAATAAACCAGAGTTTCAGTCTTTTTACCAGAGCGGTTTTAACCGCTCCTTTTTATTAATAATGCCGGAAGAAAATATGAAACTGACCGTTAAATCAACTTTATTAACCATTTCCATAATCTTTTTTCTTGCATCCTGCGACCTATGGGAGCAAGTTTCAGGTGAGAGCAAGGAAAAATTCATTCATACTTACAAAGACATTATTATCATACGTGAGCAATATCCGGATACACTTGAAGCTAATCCCAAAGTAGATTCACTGCTTAATGAAAAAGGATACACTCAGGAATCATTCAAAGAAGAATATTTCAATTTTGCAAAAGACAGCCGTGAATTTATCAAGATGATTGATTCCGCCCGCACTCTGGCAAAAATAGAACTGTCAGAACTTCAGCAAAAAGAAGAAGAAGCAAAAAGAAAAGCTGCCGAAAAGACCGCTAAAGCAAAAGAATCACTCACAACAGAATAATCAGGACAATTTTTCTGAAAGGTCATTATACGCGGGAAGAAGAATTTTAAAAGTAGTACCCTTTCCCGGCGTTGAGGAAATATCTATTTTACCATTATGAGCGCTGACAATCCATTTCACAATTGAAAGCCCGAGTCCGGAACCTTTTTCATTTATAAACCGCGCTTCGTCAATTCGATAAAACCTTTCGAAGATTTTGTTTAGCTTTTCCTCGAAGATCCCCATTCCGTTATCTTTAACTGAGATTTCGATATTTTTAGATGTCTTCTTCAGACCAATAAAAATTTCTCCGCCTTCCGGCGTATATTTCACGGCATTATCTATTATATTCAATACCGCCTGATGAAGTCTTCCAATGTCTGCCATTGAGTTAATATTCTCCTGTATGTCAGTCTTTACAGAGATATTTTTAACTTCGGCAAGAAATATTACATCATCTGCAATATCCCGCATAAGAATAGAAATATTCTTCTTTTCAAGTGTCAGTTTGATATTCCCCGTGTCTGCTTTTGAAAGGTCAAGCAGAGTTTCCACCATTTTCGACAGACGAATTACTTCGTCTAATGCGCTAGCTATTAGTTCTTGATACTCTTGCGGAGTTTTTTCCCGGCGCAGGGCAATTTCGAGTTCTCCCCGCAAAATCGTAAGGGGTGTTCTCAGCTCATGAGAGGCGTCTGCCGTAAATCTTCTGGTCTGCTCGAAGGAATTCTCTATTCTGTCGAGCATCTCGTTTATTGTATCCGAAAGCCTTGCAATCTCATCGTCGGCTTTGTATTTAGGGAGGCGCCTGCTCATATTTTTAGCCCTTATTTCCTTAACGGTAGCTGTTATTTTGTCAATCTTACCAAGTGTCAGCTTGGAAAGAGCAAGACCTCCAGCCGTTGATATTAAAAGCACAAAAGGAATTGAAATCAAAAAATATGTTAAAAGGGAATCAAGCGTGCTGTATATCCTGTCCATCGGAATGCCGACACTTACATAGCCGAATGAAGATTGAAGAGCTATGGAGCGTAAATTTTTTTCACCCAAAGTAAAATTAAAATAAGCAGATTTCCTGCAATGATTGTTTTTGACAGGTATCTTATCATCCGGTTTTAAAAAACGATCTTCTGCGTATTTAAAAAGAGGTATGCTGTCTCTATTGAAATTCGAGGATTTCCACAGTATCTTTCCATTTTTGTCGTTAATCTGAACATAACAATTTTCAGGTTCAAAAGACAGAGGTTCAAATATCGAAGACCATACACGGTAATCAGGCAATGTGTCGTATGAGTTTCCGAAAGTGTCTGCTTCTATATTATTTTTTGTAAAAGTTGAGCTGTCTTTCAATTGTCGCAGTGCAGTTTCGTTATAGATAATGAAGCAGGGTGCGCTGCGTATATGCATTTGTTTGAGGTTGTCTCCTGATTGAAGAATGGCAGATTCTACTGAAAGAGCTATCTGACAGAGAGATTCATCAAGGTTTTGAATTAGCTTGCTCGAAAGATAAAGATAGCCGAAAGTACCAAAAATAAACAATGCAATAAGCACAACAGCATTGTACCAAAGAGTAAGTCTGGCTCTGAGAGACAGTTTCATATAAATTTTTTACGATTTTTGTACAAACAAAACACTAAAATAAGTTTAAAAGGTTTTTAATAAAAATATTTTCTATATTTCGGCATTATCGCTATATTTTATTAATGAAAAAAAGCAAAGAAGAAAAGAACAGCACCGGCACCAAAAAGAAGCGCGGTTTTTGGGGAATACTTTCAAGGATTTTCCTTGGGGTTATTGCTTTTTTTCTTGTAATCTCCCTTACTGTCATCATCTTAGTACAAACCGAAGGATTTAGAGCTTTTCTGTCAGACAAAATTTCTTCTATTGTTAACGAAAGCATAGAAGGTGAGCTTTCATTCTCAAATCTTGAGATAGGATTGTTCCCGGGCAATGTAAGTCTTGACAATGTGTTATTAACAGTGGAAAAAGACACAATGGTTTATTCTGAAAAAGTAATTGTCGATGTTTTTATCGAACCGATATTGAATCAGAATATAATTGCTCCGTCAGTTCTTTTAAAGAATCCACAAGTGAATTTCGTTAGAAGCGCCCGGGATAGTTTATGGAATTTTTCAAAGCTCGCCAAGCCTTCAAAAGACACTTCAAAATCCTCTCCCCCGGATTGGAAAATTAAGGTATCCAGTTTAAAAATCGAAAATGCGGATATAGTATTTCGAGACAGTCTTGCGATGCAAAAGAACCCTTACGGGGTCGATTACATGAATATGAAAATGTCTGACTTCAATCTCGACATCCGTGCAGAGATAAAACTAAGAACCAATGATATGAGTTTCAACATCAAGAAGCTTAATTTTAAGGAAGAAAATTCCGGCTGGAAAACCGATAATATCTCCCTAAACGCAGATATAAACTCAAAAGGCATCTTTCTTAATCATTTCGAATATATTTCTCCGCTCAGTCATTTAGAAGTGGAAGCTTCTTTGAGTCAAATTAATATTTTTGAAAAAGGAGACATCAAAAACGCACATGTCAAAGCCAAAATAAAGGGCAATAAAATTGCATCCGGGGATCTCCGCCTGATTGCCAAGCTGCCGATTGAACTTTCCGGAGCTTATATTCTGGATTTTCATGCTGAAGGAAACTTAGGCAAAAGAATAGTATCAGAATTATTGCTTGAAACCGGTTCAACTAAAATCAATCTGAAAGAAGCAGCAATAGAAAATATATTTGAACAAAACAAGCTCAGTTATGAAGCACTTTTCGGAGAGACTTTCATATCAAAAAGCGATATTGAAAATATTTTGCCCTTTATTGATTTGAAACAAATACCCGATTTTAAAAATTCTGAGCTTACTAATACATATATAAAAGGTTTTACCGACAGCATTTATGCCGAACCGGATTTGAAAACACAATACGGCAGCATCTCAGGCAATGCGGGATTTTTTTTCGGCGATACCTTAAATCCAAATTACAGTCTGAATTTAACAGCCGAGAGATTAAATATTGCACCCTTTGCAGGCAGTAAAGACCTCCACAGCAGCCTTAATGTCAAAATAAAAGGAGACGGCAGCGGCACTGATTTTGACAGGCTTGACGCTTTTTTTAATATTTTTTCATGGGATTCCGAAATTGCCGGCTATACTTACGACACGTTCACTTTCAAAGGAAATATAAAAAACAAAAGTATGAACTTTGACAGTCTGCTTTTAGTCTTATCATATTCTGAGGAAGAAATGCCCGAAACTGTTCTTGAATACGACAGTTCCTTTATATTCTCTTCAGGATATCTTGACATCTCAGATATAAAAAAGCCTGAATACAATCTGAATCTGGATTACCGCAATCTTAATCTGGCTCTGCTTTTCGACAGTAAAGACCTCCCCCAGCAATTGTCAGGGAGTCTCTCAGTTCAAGGATCAGGAATAAATCCGGACAGTTTGGAAGGCAGACTTACAAACAGCGTTACAATGGCAACTTTTTACAACCGAAGTCTTTTTCCTTTTACGGCTATGTTAGAATTGGAAAAGTTCGGAAGCGGTAAGCGAAAACTTAGTTTTGACTCTGAGTATCTGCAGGCGAGTCTCGAAGGCAGTTATAATTATAATAATTTCTTCTCTCTTTTAAAAAATCAGGGGACTTATTTTGGTTTTTATCTTTTAAAACGTACAAACTCGGTAAACCCGATAGTTTCTAAAAACTATATAGACTCACTCGAAAATGATTTTGAAAAAATAACTTCATTCGATCCTATTGAGTTTACATTGGAGGCTGACGTAAAAGACATCTCAATTATCAACTCCTTCATAGATGATATGGAAATTTTCAGCGAGATGATATTGAGGATGAATCTTGAGGTTGACACACAGACCAGTACTTTGGATATTGATACGTTGAACATTAAAAATTTTCAGTTAAAGTCTCCCGATATATCTCTTGTTTCTACACCGGTTACTGCTTCGGGCGGGATTAAAATGTCAATAGAAGATTCATTGCCCAGAATTGATAAGATGAGTTTCGGCATTAACTGCAATGACAGGATATTTTTTAATCAAAACACAATAACATCGCCATTTCTACTGATTGAGTACGGAAATGACATTGCAGATTACAGAACGGGAGCATCCTATAATAGCATCATAGATTTTTACAGCAGGGGCAGCTTTATGTTCGGAAATAAAATACATGATCTTACCATAGACGAGTTCATGATAAAATACAAAGAAAATATGATGTGGACAGCTCCATATCCGATAGTAATGCAGCTTTTTAATCAAAATATTGATGTGATTTCTTTCGAGCTTGCTCGTGAAGAGGCAGAAACAATTAATATTAAAGGCAGAATAAAAGATATGGCGGCAGAAAATCTAATACTTAATGTCAAAAATTTCCCCTTAAATGACTTAAATATGCTCCTGCCTCAAGAAAATGAGACTTTGAAATCTTTCAGAGGGCAGCTCGATGACATTAGTTTTACCGTAAACGGTTCGGTAGATAATCCCAATATCAAGCTTAAATCATCCGTAAGTAATATTGGTTTCGAGCAAGACACTATCGGCTTTTTAACAATGGATATGGAATACTCCGAAAAAAATGCGTCGGGAGCTGTTGTCTTATCGACCGGGAAACTTGGTACTAAAAGAAAACTGATTGATATAACCATCAACAGTCTGCCCTTGAACATTCCTCCCGATACCACAGGCAGTCTGTTTAATGAAAATAAAATGCTTAACGTAAAGGCAAATACTCAAGATTTTCCTCTTGAGTTCGTTCAGCTTTTTCTGCAGTCAGGTATAAAGAATCTAAAAGGAAGCGCTGATATAACTCTTGATATCAGCGGGTATGCACCAAACCGGCTTGATATTTCAGGTTTGCTGAAACTGAACAAGTCGTATTTCCTTTTAGAGCCGACAAACATTGCTTATACTGCCAAAGGAACCATTACTCTTAACGAAGAAGAAATAAACATTGAGAAAATACAGCTTGCAAATGTAGGTAATGATATAAATCTGGGCGGTAAAGCTGAAATCAACGGAAAAGTTTTTCTTAGTGAACTCCAGCCCGACTACTATGACATTAATTTTTCTACTGACGGACTGCTTGTGCTCAGCCAAGAGTCAAAAAGAACTATGCCTGATCTGTTCGGAGATATTGTGATAGGAACCGGTCCCAAGCCTGTATCTTTTTACGGATCTTTGGAAAAACCCAATGTGGGAGGAGATGTAAAAATTATCAGAGCTAATATTACTCTGCCGAAACCAACCCAGCAGATTACCTTTTCAACAGTACATTACAAGTATTCCGGAGAACTAACTCAAACTGATACAACCATGGAAATGAGCAGTTTCAATTGGGATTCCACCATGCAGGCTCGGCGTGAAAAAGAATCTGCACGTGCAAATAAAGATGCAGGCAAAAACTTGGGAAACATGATAAGCTATGACCTTGATATTCAAATAATGAATACTATCAATGCACTAATAGAACTTGGCACATTGCAGCAGGTTTATGCACAGATAGATGTAAAAGATAAGACAAAACCTCTTCATTTTGTTATGGAAAGAGGTTCTGACAGTCCTAAGCTGTTTGGCAATCTTATTGTAAAAGAGGGCTCTAAACTTGACTTCTTCAAAACATTAAGCGCTCAGGGGGAAATTCTTTTTCCAACAGGAGATATTACAAATCCCGGCTTAGACCTGAAAGCAGATTATAACGGCATCAGCTATATTAATAACGAGCAGAGACAGTACACGGTTACTATATACGTAAAAGGAACAAAAGAAAAACCGGATATACGCTTTGATTATACCATAGACGGAGAGCAGGCTGTCGGTGATACAAGCTCTATCAGGGAAAATGCAATGCTTCTGCTCCTATTCGGCAGAACAAAAGCGGAATTTTCAGCTAAAAGCCAGATGCAGAATAATATTGTCAGCGAAACTGTTTCTTCGGGAGCATCCTCGCTTATTTCTTCGCAGATAACAAGCATTCTCCAAAACACAGGTGTTATTACAGGGGCTGACGTGGAATTTCAAGAAGGGCAAATAGATTTTTCCAATGCTAAAGTAACCATCACAGGACAGATAATCGGCAATGTAATGTGGCGCTTCGGCGGCACTGTGGCAGACTTTGCTAATAACAACGAAATAAGTATTGATATCCCCATTGGTTCACTCCACCCCGTCTGGATGAATAATATCATATTACAGTTGACACGCTCTATCAATACTGCCACAACGAATATCCGAAATGCAAATGAATGGGAAATTAAGATGAAATTTGGCGGAAGCTGGTAATATTTTGATAATATTCCTAATCTTCTGTTTTTTTTTATTATAATAGCGTGATCATTCCTTAAAATGAAATTACAGATTCTTAGCACAAAATATGAATAGTATGGTATTCACCAGAATATAAGGAAAGGAAAGGAAAGGAAAGAAAAAAACTGAAAACAGAGTATTATTACAAAACAATTAAATATGAGGAGCAAACCAAGGATATTGAAGAGGTAAATAAAAATTTTAAAATCTCCAATTCCCTTTTAAAAAAAACCACTGCTTTATTTATCAAATGCTTTGTCATAATATTCTAATGAAACGTAAATATAATCTATTGCAGTGCTAATTCCACTTTTTAAACGAGTCTATTTGTAATGGCGTAGTGCATTAATTCCGAAATATTGTCAATTTCCATCTTTTCCATTATGCGGGCTTTGTAAGTGTGAACGGTACTGCTTGAAACGGCGAGCTTATCTGCTATTTCGGGGACTGTTTTTCCCGCTCCGATAAGCCTTAAAACCTCAAACTCGCGGTCAGAAAGCAAATCGTGAAGGTTATCAGGTGCCGGGGCGCGTAAAGTAGCTGCAAGCTGGGCGGCAGTTTCCGGTGTGATGTATTCCCTGCCCTGTGCAACGGTTCTAACAGCAGGAATAATCTCCTCACCCACGCTTTTCTTTGTGAGATAACCCAGCGCGCCGGCTTTCACGGCTCTTACTGCAAACCTTTCGGGAGGATGAATCGTTAAAACAAGTATTTTAATGTCTTCATCGAAGGTTTTGAGGTCTTTAATAATCTCAACACCGCTTGTATCGGGCATAGAAAGATCGAGACATATCATATCAAACTTGACATTTCCTCTTCTGAGGATGTTAAAAAGCTCGCCGGCGTTTTTAGCTTCCGCCGCAACTTTAATATCTACTTCATGCTCGAGCAGTTTTTTCAATCCTTCTCTTACAAGGAAGTGATCGTCAACTATTATTACCCTTATCATTTGTTCATTTCCGTAGTTTACTTTTTCATAAATATAATAAATTATGTAATATCATGCATCGTTTTTTTCAAAAAAAGTTTTGAAGCGTTCATTAATAGAAAAAAGATGTATTTATTTCGGAATGACAACGTGAACGCATGTTCCGCCGCCTTCAGCAGAGGAAATGTCGATGTCAGCACCCGCTATGATTGCTCTTTCTTTCATAACGATTAAGCCGTAACTCATTTTTTGAATACCATTTTTAATGTTGAATCCTTTTCCGTTGTCTTTGATTCTGAAAGAATAGGAATCGCCGTCGTCATTGAACTCGATGAGAGCTTTATCAGCTCCTGAATGCCGTTTAATGTTAGAAAGCGCTTCCTGAATAATCCTAAAAACTGCGAGAGAAGCGCGTTCGCCGATGACAGGGTTCTTTTTTTCAGTTATTAATTGCGTTTTGATGCCTGTATCTTTTTCAAAATCGGCGGCAGTTTTTCTTAGTGCGGCGTTAAGCCCCTTTTTGAGAGTAACATCTACTCTTAAATGCGAGAGAATATCCCTAACGGCATCGGAAGCATCGTTTAGGAGGCTTTTCATACCAGCCGCTTCTCGTAAAAATTCTGTTTTGAAAGGGGAAGCGGAAGCTTCGGCGGCGTTCTTATTCAAATAATCGAGGTTCATTCCCAGAACGGAGATGATTTGAGCTAATTTGTCGTGCAGTTCTCTTGAGATTTTTCTTCTTTCTATCCTTTCGACGTACTGCAAATGCTCTGCGAGGAGTTTCAAATCTTTGTTGATGTTTTCAACTTCTTTTTCGGCTTTGTACCGGCGAGTAATATCGAAGAAATTTTTGATAATACAGTTTTCATGCTTTGCTAGATGGACGACAGCATGTATATCGACGGCTTCATTTTTAAATCTGTGGACGAAAACCTGCGGCACGCCTGTTTCCATAACGGCAATGTATTTGTCAAATAATCCGTCGTTTTTCATTCCGGGGAACTTGTCTCGTATTTTTTCGTCGAGGATGTCTTTTTTATTGAATCCGGTGATTTCCTCTGCGGCGGGGTTCATCATTATTGTTTTAAAATCGGTGATTTTTCCTTCAGAGTTCCTGACAGCAGTTTGTACAAGGATGCCGCTGATGGAATTTTCGAATATATTAATAAGAAGCGAGGAATCAATAATGCCTTTATCGTATGCTTCATTGCTAATGAATCTTTGAAGACCCGCGGGCTTTTTTTTAGCTCCAATTTTCAAATGGCTGTACTCTTTTTCGATATTGTCAGTCATTTTTCTCCAAATCTTTTAAATAAACACACATACATATTTTATAATTGAAAAAATAAGCACATGCTTAGAATATTAATATAGTCATTTTTTTTCTAATTGTAGCAATATCTGCCACAAGTATTTTCAATGATTTGCTATTTTTATTTTAAGCTCCGTACACTATTATGATGATATAAGAAACTGTTTTAAAAATATACGGAGGTTAAATGTTTAGATTCAATCATATATTAGTACCGGCAGATTTTTCAAAAGAATTTGAAAATGCCTTGAATTATACAAAAGAGATGGCGTCTTCCATCGGGTCAACCCTGCATATTGTTCACGCTCTCGAACCAACGATAGCACCCACAGGCATGACACTTTCACCTCACGCTAAAATTGTCGATGTTGAAAATGAAATAAGAAAGCATGCAGAAAAAAACATCGAAGAGATAAAAGAGCGCCTGATGAAGGAAAATTACCCCGTAAAAACTCACATAGAACCGGGTCCGGCAGCAGATGTTATATTAGATTATGCAAGGGAAAATGAAATTGACGTAATATGTATTTCCACTAAAGGAAAGAGCGGACTGGAGCATCTGCTTTTCGGCAGCACCACGGAAAAAGTACTGAGGCTCGCGGAGTGTCCCGTTATTGCCATTAAGATGCCAAAAGAGAAATAATGATATTCTGTTATTTGCATAAAATTTAATCTAATGGAACTTCTGAAACAGATGTTCGCCGCCTCGCAATGATTCTGCTAATAAATTGATAACAGATACGTTATTAGGAATGTAATTAATAACTATGAAAATAAACAGATGAAACGTCCATGATTAGGGAAAATCACACAAGGGAATGATTATTTGAGAGTTAAAATTTTTCAGTGGTGTCATTCTGAACTTGTTTCAGAATCTCACGTATGAAGATCAGTGTAACTTGAGATGCTGAAACAAGTTCAGCATGACAAAGAAAAGATTTTCTAAGGGTAAAAAAAAAATAAACAGATGAAACGACCATGATTAAGAAAATCACACAAGGGGTGATTATTTTAAAGACTGAATGTCGTCATTGCGAGCAGCGCGAAGCAATCTCTAAAAGTTTACTGATGGTTGGAGATTACTTCATCGCTTCGCTCTTCGCAATGACTTAACGGTAGAAGAAAAAAGATGTCCAACATCTGGCAGATGTTGTACATCTGAAGTGAAAAGTAAAAAATAAACAAATGAATCAGGAAAGCTTAAAACAGAAATATAAAGAAAGAGACCGCGCAGTCAGAGCTCTTTCTAAAGACGGGAAGTTCAGAATCATTTCACTAAAGAATACCCTGACTGCAAAAACTGCTCAGGAGAGGCATAAACTGCCCGATATCCCCGCGCTTTTCCTTGCACGTGCTATGAGCGCCGCTATGATGTATGCCGCTATGATGAAAGGAGAAGAAAGAATCATCGTAGAAGCCGAAGGGAAAGGTCCCATGAAAAAAGTAAGCGCCGAAGCCGTACAAACCGGTGAAGTTCGCGGTTTTGCAGTTTTTTCGGAAGATATTAAAGGAGGTGCTGATTCAATCTCTGAATTCTTCGGAGAAGGTTCTCTGAGAGTAATAAAAATATTATATGACAGGGCTGAACCTCTTACAAGCATTATTCCGCTTCGGCACGGAGATATTTCAACTGATATGGCATATTATTTCAAACTGTCCGAACAAATTTCTTCTGCAATCATTTTAGATGTAGATTTCGATGATAACGGTATTATTAGAGAATCTGCGGGCTTTCTTGTCCAGGCTATGCCCCATGCCTCGGAAAAGGAAATTGAAACTATAGTCAATACTCTTATGAATATTGATAAATTATCCGGCTGCTATAAAACAGTTCTCCATCCCGAACAAATTATTGAAAAAATTCTTCCTCTTGAATTTGAAGTACTTAAAACAATTCCCGTAGATTTTTTCTGCCGCTGCTCAAAAGAGAGTTTTGTTTCCAGATTGCTTACGCTTGAATACAATGATATAAAAGAAATGCATGAATCAGGACAGAACGAACTTGTATGCCGGTACTGCAATGAAAAGTATTATCTTGATGATACTGATTTTAACCGCCTCCTGCTCGAAAAGACTGCCGAAGCAAACTGATTTTTTTTGGGAAAAAAGAAGCAGGCATGTGCCGGCAGAGTTTCCGAATTTTTTCTAAAATAATATTTTGATAATCTTAAGTTTCCTGCCAAATTCAGTCTTAAAAAAATAATCATCCAACTTAAAAATTTGGACGTCCAACTTAGGAATATGGGCGTCCAACTTAGGAATATGGGCGTCCAACTTAGGAAAATGGTCATCCAACTTAGGAATATGGACGTCCAACTTAGGAATATGGACGTCCAACTTAGGAATATGGGCGTCCAACTTAGGAATATGGACGTCCAACTTAGGAA
>CAZOBD010000015.1:0-5958 GCA_964577665.1 uncultured Hyphomicrobiales bacterium | reverse complement strand
GCGTCCAACTTAGACATATAAGCGTCCATATAAGAAATATTTGCAGCCAAATGTTTCGATATATATAAAAATACTTGCATTATAAATATTAATGCTGTGAATAATAAAATTTATAATATGATATAAAATAAAGATGTTTACGATGATAATAAATAAGTAATGATTATAATAGAATATAAGTGCACTGCAGAAAAAACACACTTCGATGCAGATAAATATTAATGGTTATTGATTATTCTGTGCGGGTTGTTATTAACGAAGTCTTCCCATGATTTTGAGGAAGATATGGGAGAAGTACTCCTTACGGCATGGCAGATAGCCGCCGCAAGAGCATCGGTTGTATCAAAGAATTCCGGTGTTTCTTCTATGGCAAGAGTTGTACGGACCATGAACTGCACTTGTTCTTTTGCGGCGTTACCGCGTCCGCTTACAGATTTTTTAATTTCACGCGAGCTGTATTCTGCAATAGGAATATCATTCATGGCAGCAGATAAAATAGCGGCAGAGCGCGCATGTGAAAGTTTCATAAGAGATTGAGCGTTCTTGTAATAAAATAAGGATTCAAAGGCAGCGGTATCGGGTTTGTTTCGTTTGATGACTGTATCAAGCCGCGAATATATTTCTTTCAATCTGCCAGGGATTTCAGTTGATATTTTTTTTGCATTAATAACGCCATATTCCACCAATGACAGATTTTTGCCTTCGGCTTTAATCACTCCGTATCCGCAGATTACGGAACCAGGGTCTATGCCTAAAACTATCAACCTTCTTTTTCGATTTGCTCCATAATGGAATCATCAATATCGAAATTTGCAAAGACATTTTGAACGTCGTCGTGGTCTTCAAAATGCTCAACAACTTTCAAAATCCTTTTTGCGTCGTTTACACTGCTAATTTTAACGAGATTCTTGGGAATATATTCCAGTTTGCTTTCCTCGATATCAAAACCATTTTCCTCGAAATACCGGCTGACATTGCTGAGAGCGTCATAAGGAGTAATAATTCTTGTTGTTTCGGCATCATATTCCATATCTTCCGCACCTGATTCCAAAACATGCTCAAGCAGGTCATCTTCGCTTTTACCGTTTGTTTTTACGTTCACGACTCCCATTCTGTCGAAATTCCAGGCAACGGCGCCCGATTCGGCAAGGTTGCCTCCAAGTTTACCCAACTGGGAGCGTATCTCGGAAAGTGTCCGATTCTTATTGTCGGTAACTGCTTCAATAATCATCGCAACCCCCAAAGGAGCATAACCTTCATACATAATTTCTTCATACTGAACACCTTCAATTTCTCCTGTACCTTTTTTTATGGCGCGTTCAATATTATCGTTTGGCATATTTTCAGCTCTGGCATTTTGAACCGCTAAACGAAGACGGGGATTACCGTCGAGATCGCCTCCGCCCTCGCGGGCTGCTATAGTAATTTCTTTTGCAATGCGAGTGAAAATTTTACCTCTTTTTGCGTCTTTGGCGGCTTTCTTGTGCTTAATATTAGCCCATTTACTATGACCGGACATATTAACCCTAAACAAATATTTAACATTCGCTTTATTATATTTGTTCAATTTATATAAAATGGAGCAAAAAAGAAAACAAAAATGAAATGAAATTACTTTGAATATATTTTTGTGTTAATTTTTTTATTATTAAATTCGTTTTTTTTACGCTTGGCAGGTTGCGGAGAGTTATATGAAAAAAATTACGCTTACAGTGTTATTGATAATACTGGCGGTTTTAGCGGCAAAAAGTGAGGAAACAGGCGATACAATTGTTACTCGTGATAGAAGTATTCTTCCGAAATTCGGTGTTTTCGGCAGGTATAATTTCAATCTGCATACAGCAAATTTCCGCAAGCTGCCGGACATCCCATGCTGCTCTCCAAAATTCGGCACAGGATTTGGCAGCGGTTTTACCGCAGGCGGGCTTTTTGATTATTTTTTCACACCGGAATATTTCCTGCAGCTACGCGCTTCCTATGGTTTATACGGAGCAGAACTTATTAAAGAAGAAACGACTGCCGGTATTGTGGATGGTGCTTCTACCGATGTGCTTTTTGAGCACAGAATTGATTCGAGAATATCAGTTATCGGGCTTGAACCAATGTTCGGTTATAAAATAAATGATAATCTTTTCGCTTTTGCAGGAATTCGCCTTGGTTATGTCTTTACCAAAGAATTTGATCAGATAGAAGAAATAATAAAACCGACGGATAGAGGCGTATTCAAAGAGGAAGGGACAAGGACAAGAAACGAGTATTCGGGAGAAATACCCGATGCCTCTTCTTTTCAGGCTTCTTTACAGGCAGGCATTAGCTGCGAACTGCCTCTGAAAAAGGATACTTCTTTGATTTTAGCTCCCGAATTTTTCTATAATTTCTGGATTACAAGCGTCAGCAGCGGGCTGGGATGGAACATACACACTTTCAGTGCGGGTGTTTCTCTAAAATATAAGCAGCCGCCGCCTCCCCCGCCTCCGCCTGCTCCTCCTCTGCTTGCACCTTATCCTCCTATGCCGTCTCCTCCCGGTAAACCTGAGCTTTCTTTTGATATAAAAGTAATACAGCTTGACAGCAATAATACACGTCAGGAAGGATTGGACATAAAAATCGAAGATTTCATTACTTACAACATGCGTCCTCTTCTTAATTATATCTTTTTTGAGCACAATTCTGCAGATATACCTGCCAGATACAAACGTCTTACTCCTCTGGAAACAAATGACTTCAATCTGGCTAAACTTCATTCACTGGATGTTCTGCCTACTTATTATCATATTTTAAATATCATTGGAAAAAGACTTAAAGATAACCCCGAATCGAATATCACTTTAGTGGGTACTAACAGCGGTCAGTCAGAAGAAAAGAACAATCTGGAGCTTTCAAGAAAAAGAGCGCTGTCAGTTCGTGATTATTTAAACAGAACCTGGGGCATCCAAGATGAGCAAATCAGTATTTCCGCCAGAAATCTGCCTCGGGAAGCATCTAATCCAGATGAAGAAGGCGGAAACGAAGAAAACCGCAGAGTGGAAATTCTTTCAAGCGACCTCTCCATCATAGAACCCGTCATGACAATAGATACCATGAGGCAGATAAGTAAAACCACTCTCCGCTTTATACCGGAAGTTAAGGCTGAAGCCGGACTGGAAAAATGGAAACTGACAATTAAACAGGCTAATAAAGTTTTAAAAGAATTTTCAGGCGCCTCTACCCTGCCTGATGAGTTGAACTGGACTATAGCTACAAATGATGAGAATTCACCGAAAACCGGGGAACCGATAGAATATAATTTTTCAGTTATTGATAATTTCGGAAGTAATGCAAGTACACCTGCCAAACATATTCCTGTTTTCAAACTGACAATCGATCAGAAACGCCAGAAAAGCATCAGAGACCGTGAGTTTGAATATTACAGTCTTATTTTGTTCGATTTCGGCAAGGCTTCCTTGGGACGTGAGCACCGCAGAGTACTCGATTTTATTAAGGGTAGGATAAAACCTGAATCTGAAGTTATTATTACGGGATATTCGGACAAAATCGGGGAAGAAGAAATAAACAAGAAGCTTTCGGAGCGCCGTGCCAAAGAAGCAGCCAGAAAACTCGATATAAAAAGCGCCAAAGTAATGGGCATCGGAGAAAAGAATCTTCTTTATGACAATGACCTCCCTGAAGGACGATTTTACTGCCGCACAGTCAAGATAACTATTGAAACTCCGGTTGAGAACGGAGATGGGCAATAGATGAAACGACCATGATTAGTGGAAATCACCTAAGGGGATGATTATTCGTAGATGGACTCCACTTTAAAAGTGGAGTCCATCTAAAACCCGTAATGTAAATGAAAAACCGTAAGAGACCCCTCCCCAAGGGGAGGGAGCAAGATCATTGAATTCCCTCCCCCCTTGGGGAGGGTTAGTAGGGAAAAGGCATGCCTGTTCCCTACAAAATAAACAGAGGAAGCAATCTCACGAACTCGGAAGCACATCTCTTCAAGGCGAACACTCAGGTTCGCTGCTGCTTTATTTTTTTTATTATGTGTTTTTTAATATATTGAAAAAAATTTGAAAGGGAATTTTCAAACGTCCAATGCTAAAATATACATTCATACTAATTATCCTAATATCATATTTCAGCCAAGCCGAAGAAATTGACAGCTTGGAGAAAACACTGCTTGATAAGATAGAGAATGGCGTTTATGATTCCGATACACGTCTTCTTTTTAATAACTTATCACACCGTTACAGAATGCAGGCTCCTTACAGAGGGATACAAACCGCATACAAAATTATGGAATATGCCATAAACAAAAACCTCGACACTTTAGAATATGACTGCTACAATGTTTTGGGTGGAATGTATTCCCAGCTTGGAATAATTGATCAGGCGCTGGGAAGCTACCTTAATGCTCAGGCTTTCTACGATGATACCGTTCCCGGAGGAGCATATTACTGGACAACCATTGATATCGGCAACATTTACTACTTCCAGAAAAATCTTGACAAAGCCGAAAAATATTACAATAAATCTTTGGAAGGTTTCAGAAAGCTTAGAAAAAAGGAGGAAGCATCCAGATATTTAGATTCCATTGAAAATCTTGCCGGATTAAATGGTATGGCTGTATCTCTAAACAATTTAGGTTTGATTTACCGTAAAAAAGGAGATTTTAAGAAATCTCTCGACTGCCACAGCAAAGCTCTTAACCTAAGAAAAAAAATTGCAGACATTAATAAAAAGGAAGTTCAAGGCATAGCACACAGCTATGGTTACATAGGATACTGCCATGACCTGCTCGATAATAACGAAACAGCTATGAACTACTATAGAAAAGCCCTTGATATTCTTAAAGATACATTTCAGCTTGACAATCTTTACAAAACAAATTACATACAGTTTTTGGCACAGACCTACAGCCGTATGGGTACACTTCATTTAAAACTGAAAAATTACAAAAAGGCTGAAAGTTCCTTGAAAGAATCAATAAAGTTATTCAGAGAAATCCACAGCCCGGGAGAAATCATTTCTTCACTTAATTATCTGTCTGATCTATATTTTGAAAAGGGAGATACGAAACAATCTCTTGATTACATGTTCGAAGCTCTTGAAATAGCTAAACAGCATGAGTTTTTTCTTTCCAAGGCTGAAATTTACATCAGAGCAATTGCCATTTACAAACGTTCTGGTAACTATGAAAAAGCTCTTCAATACTCAAGCCGCCTGCACATGATAGATTCTACTCTTTTCAACCGGTACATAAACACTGCTCTTAGGGGAGTAGAGAACGATTTTGCTCTTAAACAGCACACCGAAGACCTTAAGTTACTCAAGCACCAAAACAAGCTTAAAGAGATTGATATTTCACGGCAAAATACTATTATCATTTCACTTATTATTATATCAGTGCTTGTTTTAACAGCGCTGGGCATTATATACTACTTATTCAAATTGAACAAAAAAACAAACAAAATACTCGAAGAAAAAAACAATCAGCTCTTGGAAACAAACAAAAAACTTCTAATATCAGAGTCCAAACTTGAAAAAATAAACGAAAAATTAAATAAGAAAAATATCTCCCTTGAAGAATCAGAAAAAATTCTTAGAGAGCTTAACCTGACAAAAGACAAATTTTTCAGTATTATAGCACATGATTTGAGAGGTCCCATTTCCAGTCTGATGCACGTAACTGAACTTGTTCATAATTATTTCGATGATCTGCCGGAAAACGAAAAGAAAGATTTTTTGATGGAGATGAAAAAGTCAACCGCCGGTTTATACAATCTGCTTGAAAATCTGCTTACTTGGAGCCGCAGTCAAAGAGGTACTATTTCATTTGTACCTGATAGATTAAATCTTTCCCAGCTTACAAAAAATATCTTTGATATAATGAAAATATCTGCTGAGAATAAAAACATAGCTCTTGAAACAAATATCCCTGAAAAAATAGAAGTTTTTGCTGATTTCAAC
>CAZOBD010000014.1:0-42414 GCA_964577665.1 uncultured Hyphomicrobiales bacterium | reverse complement strand
TTTTCAAGACTATCATTCCGCAGATTTTCAAGATTGTCATTCCGGCTGGAGCGAAGCGTAATGCCGGAATCTCAAGTTATGTGGATATTAATTCGTGAGATTCCGCATCAAGTGCGGAATGACAAGAATAAAAAGAATTTTGAAAAGAATAAACTGATGAAACATTGTTATTTGCTGCTTTCTTATAGCTGACATATTTATTCTACCCTTTTTAAATAGAGATTCGATGTTTGTTTTTCAAATATTATTCATAATTTTGCATAAGTACTAAACCTGTTAAATAAAAAAATTTATTATAAGTGTGTATTAAAAACGGAGTGATATGATGCCTTTTGAAATTAAGAATGATGTTTGGTTTACGGGAAAGATAGATTGGGAATCAAGAAGTTTTCACGGTGAATCAATGTCAACATACCGCGGCACAAGCTATAATTCTTATCTCATAAAAGATAAAAAAACTGTACTGATTGATTCAGTAAAAAAGAATTATACATCTGAATTTTTACGGGGTTTAAAAGAGCTTATTGAATTAAAGAAGCTTGACGCCGTAATAGCCCTACACGGCGAGCCTGACCACAGCGGCGCGCTCAGCCGGCTCCTTGCCGAAGTCCCTGATATTCCGGTTTACTGCTCTGCAATGGGCAGGAAAACTCTTCAGGGGCATTATCATAAGGACTGGAACTTTCAGGTAGTTAAAACAGGCGATACGCTTGACCTTGGAGAAAGAAAGCTTATTTTTATTGAAACTCCCATGCTGCATTGGCCCGACACAATGACCGCATATCTCGAAAAAGAAAAGATATTTTTTTCAAGTGATATTTTCGGCCAGCATATTGCTTCTGAGTTCATGTACGACGATATGACCGATACAAGCGAGCTTATGTGGGAGGCAATGAAATATTACACAAACATCATAGCTCCTTTCGGCGCGAAAGTGAAAAAATCCTTAGCCGAGATAATAGCAATGAATCTGCCGGTTAATCTTATCTGCCCTGCACACGGTGTAATGTGGAGACGCGGCATTAAAGACATTTTCGAAACTTATCAGGAATGGGCAGACAGCTGCGCCGAAGAACAAATAACAATTATTTACGACACAATGTACGACAGCACCCGCCTTATGGCTGAAGAAATTGCAAAAGGAATAAAAGCCGCAGACAACGAGGCGCTGATTAAGATTTTTAATTCGTCAAATTCTGATTTAAGCGATATTCTGACCGAAGTTTTCCGCTCGAAAGGCGTGCTAATCGGCTCTCCTACATACAATTACGGTGTGCTTGCCTCAACTGCTTCCCTGCTTGAGGAAATTGCAGGCTTGAAACTTTCCGGCAAAAAGGGAGCTGCCTTCGGCAGTTACGGTTGGAGTCCGGCTTCTACAAAAATTATTAGCGAAAAATTAGAAGCGGCGGGCTTTGAAGTACCGGTCAAAGGCTTGAAAATTAACTGGGCGCCCGATGAAGATGCTTTTGCAAAGTGCCGGCAGTTCGGAGGAGAATTTGCCAAGTCTTTTTAAAATTATGATTTTTCTGAAGTTTTTTATGAAAAAACGAAAGCTGATTATTTGATTTCAGAGAGATGGAAAAAACGCCTCTTTTTTTTGTTTTTCGGCTATTTTAGCTTAAATTAATTTTTTTATTTCTGCATATATTGCAAAACTAAAACTAAATAAAATCAAGAGGTAAGATATGAAAGACGTTCGTAACGCAGATATGGCAACACGGTGTATTCATGCGGGTGCAAAAGAAGACCAATACGGCTCGGTAGTAACGCCCATTTATCAGGTTTCGACCTTCAAATTTCAAAGCGCAGACCACGGCGCGGCACTTTTCAAAGGAGAAGAAGACGGTTATATTTACTCACGAATGAGAAATCCCACGGTAGAGGTAATGGAAGACAGCGTAGCCATACTCGAAGGGGGAGCAAAATCTTTGGCAGCAGGCAGCGGTATGGCTGCTTCGCACCTGCTTTTTACTCATCTTTTAAAAGCAGGCGACCATATTGTCTGCTCCGAAGCTGTTTACGGTCCCACTTCAACTCTTTTGGCAAATGTTCATTCAAAATTCAATGTAAGAACTACATTTGTCGATACAAGCGACATCGAAGCGGTAAAAAAAGCTGTAACTCCCGAAACAAAGCTGATTTTTGTAGAGACTCCCGGCAATCCCACTCTCGTAATTTCCGATTTAAAAGCTATTGCAGAAATCGCTCATGACGCAGGCGCAAAGCTGGCGGTTGATAATACATTTATGAGCCCGATTCTCCAGAATCCGTTTGACTTCGGCGCAGATTACGTAATGCACAGTATGACAAAATTTTTAAACGGACATGCCGATGTTGTTGCAGGTATAGTAGTTGTGAAAAATGAGGATGATTATCCGGCTTTCCGCAAGACATTGAATCAGATAGGCGGAGTTATTGACCCTTTCAATGCTTTTCTGGTGCACAGGGGAATCAAAACATTGAAGCTGAGAGTGGAGCGCCAAAGCGAAAGCGCCATGAAAATAGCAAAATGGCTGGAAGGTCATGAAAAAATCAAATGGGTGATGTATCCCGGTCTCGAAAGCCATCCTCAGTATGATACCGGGAAAAAACAGATGCGCGGGCCCGGCGCTATGATTTCATTTGAACTCAAAGCAGGTTTCAATGCGGGCAAAACGGTTATGGACAACGTGGAAGTCTGGCAGCTTGCGGTTAGTCTCGGCGGCGTAGAATCTTTGATACAGCATCCCGCTTCAATGACACATGCCTCCATGGGCAGGCAGGCGCGTGAAAAGGCAAAGATAACAGACGGACTGGTAAGGCTTTCTGTCGGTATAGAAGATGCTGATGAGCTGATTCACGGTCTTGAAACTGCATTTAAGAAAATATAACATCAATTTTAAAAATATAGAAAGAATCTTTTTAGGAACCCGCATTTCGGCAGCCTCAATGTGCCGCTTTAATTTTCAGCCACAGGGTTAGGCGCCTGTATGAAAACTGTCATACTGAACTTGTTTCAGAATCTCAAGTACTGATTTTCGGTGTTTTTCGAGATGCTGAAAACAAGCTTTCGGCATGACATCATTGAATTTTTTTTATCTGTTTATTTTCGATCCCTCCCCAACCCTCCCTTACAAGTAAGGGAGGGAGAAACTCTCCTCCCCAAGAGGGAATTAAGGGGTGTGTTCCCCTAATGCGAGATTCTGAAACAAGTTCATTACAGGGACAGAATAAAATTTCGCATATCATTCCCAAACTCCGATTTGGGAATGTGCTTTTTTTTCAAAACTCTGTTTTGCATTAACTCTCAAATAATCATCCCCTTGGGTGATTTTCCCAAATCATGGATGTTTCATTTTTTCATAATGATAAATTCAACCCGGCGGTTTTTCTGTCTGCCTTCTTCCGTGCCGTTGTCAGCTAAAGGCTTGTTTTCTCCGTAACCTTCATAAGAAATCCTGCTTTCACTGATTGAATGTGATATTATATAATCGGCGACTGCTTTGGCGCGGGCGCTGGAAAGGTTTTTATTGTACCAGTTAGAGCCGATACTGTCAGTATGCCCGGCTATTGTAATTTCCACTTTGGGATTCTCTTTTAAAAATTCCACTACCCGGTTAAGCTCAGGGAAGGATTCCTCCCTGAGAGCAGATTTGTCATAGTCAAAGAAAATATTATTAAGCCTTACATTAACACCTTTTCTTATAGGCATAAGTTCGAGGTCGCGGCGGATCTCTTTGTATTCTTCCAGCCCGGTCAGGTCGATATTGTCATTAACACTTATAAAGCCCTTTGCTTCAGCGCGAAATCCGTAATTATTGCCCGAAGGCAGTGTAATCTTATAATCACCCGTTTCCGGAGTGGAATTAGCTATCCCCGCTTCGGTGCCGCCGGGAAGAATTTCATAGATTACTTTTGCTTCAATAGGTTCTTTTGTTTCAGCGTTAAGAACTTTTCCGTAGATAAGTGCAACAGGTTTGGGCTTTGCTTTTTTAGGTAAAAGAACTCTGAAAATATCTCCTCTGCCAAAACTGTTCTTAGTGCTGGTGAAATAAGCATACTCCCCGGATGCATCAATTTTATAATAGGCATCGAACCCGGATGTATTTATTTTATCACCCAAATTTTCCGGTTCGCTCCATTTTGTCCAGCTTCCGTCGAGGCGCCGGGTTACGAATACATCGTAATCGCCGGAGCCTCCCCTTCCATTAGTGGAGAAGTAAAGCGTTTCGCCGTCAGCGGCAAGAAAAGGCGATATCTCGTTGAGTACGGTATTAACCGTTTTTCCGAGGTTAAGAGGTTCTGTCCAAGTGCCGTCTTTCTGCAGAAAACTGGCATAAATATCGTTCTCGCCGTAATTTGTCTTTCCCTGGATTGCCATCAGAAGGGTTTTTCCGTCGCTGCCCAGAGCAAACTGATACCAGTTGGAAGTATTCAGGTAGTTCTTTATTTTTATTTCCTCAGGATCGCTCCAGCCTTCCTTAGTCCTTTTTGAAAATGAAGCGCCGCCCCGGCGGGGAGAGTCGTAATTCCCAAAAAGAAGGAGAGTATTGCCGTCGGGAGTTACACCCATTACTCCGTTGCTGGCGGCTGTGTTAAGCGGTTTGCCGATGTTGTAGGCTTTGCCCCATTTTCCGTCTTGAGCTTTGCGGCTCACCCAAATGTCCTGATTTTCGGGAAAAATATCATAACCGATATTGCGGGGATCTCCCTGGCGGATAAAGTAAAGGGTTTTTCCGTCGGGTGAAATAACTGGACTTCTTTCCTCATGAAGGGTGTTCACAGCCTCGCTGAGCTGTTCGGGATCGGATAGAGACTGTGCGGACACGGCGGATATGACGATAATAAAAATAAAGAAGATTAGTAGTATGTTTTTCATTTTCCGGCTGCCTTTTTGTTTTTATTATTTGTTATAAATAAAGTAACATAAAGTAAGAAAATGGTTCAAAAAATCAAAAATATTCAGGAAAATTTATTTGGCTTCTGATTTCCGGTTACGAAAACATACACCACCGGATTAATCAGCCAAGAAGAGTTTTGATATGGTTCCTTATGTTTCTAATAGTAATAACACATTAAACGTAAAAATGTCTCAAAAAAAATGAAGATTTTTATATCATTTTTTATAAAGCCTTTAATTACTATTTACAATTACTTTTATAACTTTTTTACAGGATTATATTTACAGTTGACTTCTTTAAATAATAATTTATATTTATTCGAAATATTTTTTTACTTGTGCCTGTTTTTATCTGATTATTTTTTATGCCCCGCCCTAACCCTCCCCAAAGGGAGGGAACTACATAGTTAGGCTCCCTCCTGTTTTTAAAATATTTACATCTCATTCCCAAACTCCGATTTGGGAATGTGCTTTTCTTTCAAAACTCTGTTTTGCATTAACTCTAAAATAATCATTCTTTTATGTGTTTTCCAAAACCATGGGTGTTTCATTACGTTTTTTTCTTCAATATATGTCAAATCTACCTTAAAATAATCATCCTCTTTAATGTTTTCCCGAAACATAGATGTTTTCATCTGTATTTTTTTGACGATTCACCGGCTTTTTTTTATATTATCCGTTTGATACTGCAATGAAATAATATATATTGCTCATTCAGGTATATTTTTAAATTTATTTGTTTTTTTAAATGAAAAAAAGATACGGAATACTCGGAGGCACATTCAACCCTGTGCATATTGCACATCTGATTATGGCTGAGTGCTTTTGTGACGATATGAAGCTGGACAAGTGCTTTTTTGTACCTGCAAGCCTTTCTCCATTTAAAGAGGAGGAAGATTCTGCCCGCGAAATAATGCCGGAAGACCGCTTTGAAATGACCAGACTTGCCGCAAAAGGAAATCCGCGTTTTGAAACAGACCGTTTTGAAATAGACAATCAGGGTGTTTCATACACATATAAAACCGTGGATTACTTCTGTCAAAGATATGCTGACGCCGCACTTTTTATGCTGATAGGCACCGATCAGGCAAGATTTTTTCGGGAATGGAAAAACTGGATGAATATTCTAAAAAAAGTTCAGATTTGCGTAGCCTACAGGCTCGGCGAATCGGAAGTGAATAAAAAGGAGATTGACGGCATTCTAACTGTTGAGAATAAAAAACCCGAATGGATAAGCGCCCCCGCATTAGACATTTCATCAACCGATATCAGGAATAGAATAAAAACAGTTAAATCAGTCCGATACCTCGTGCCGGACGCGGTGCTCGATTACATTATGAAAAAAAAACTTTACACTACTTCTGCTTCATGGTAGCTTTTTATCCAGTCATCCTTGTGCTTTAAAAAATAATCCTTAGCTGCTTCGTATTCGTTAGGGATAAATCCGTCAAGGATTGCTTCTTCGATGTTTCCTTTCAGATGTCCTATTATTCTTGACGGAGGCAGACCTGTTATTTCCATTATCTCATCGCCGCGCACGGGTGACTGGAACTCCCTCAGCTTGTCTTTTTCCTGAACGTCGAGTACTTTTTTGAAAACATTATCGTAATTAGACAAGTATTTTTCCTGAAGTTTTTCGTTTTTTGTAGTAATGTCAGCTTTGCATAAGGTAAATAGGTCTTCGAGGGCTTCGCCTGCATGAAAAGCAAGACGCCTTACTGCAGAATCAGTTACGCCGTCATCGACAAGCGCCATAGGTCTTTGATGCAGCCTTACCATTTTTTCAACGTAAGGAACCGGGTCCAGAGGGAATTTCATCCTGCGGAAAATATCTTCGACCATGCGGGCTCCGAGCTCTTCGTGCCCGTGGAAAGTCCATCCGGTTTCTTTATTGAAACGTTTTACTTTTGGTTTAGCCACGTCATGCAATAGAGCAGCCATTCTCAGCCAAAGATTGTCTGAAACGGCTGCAACGTTATCCAGCACTTGAATGCTGTGGTAGAAAACATCTTTATGGGCATATTCCGCATCGTTTTTATGTATGATGTCCACCCCGCCCATCTTATAAATTTCAGGAAACACATACTCAAGGAGTCCCGTTGAGTAAAGTATTTTGAAGCCGGTACTCGGCTGGGACGACGCCATGATTTTCAGAAGCTCGTCTTTGATGCGTTCCTGAGCTATTATTTCGATGCGGTTGCTCATGCGGCGCATGGCGTTCATCGCGTTAGGCTCCAGATGGAAGCCGAGCTGTGCGGCAAAACGAGCCGCCCTGAGCATTCTTAAAGGGTCTTCGCCAAATGTTGTAATGGGGTCAAGAGGAGTTCTCAAGATTTTGTATTCGAGGTCTTTTTTGCCGTTAAAAACATCATGCAGCCTCCCGAAGTCTTCTTTGTTAATGGAAGCTGCCATGGCGTTTATGGTAAAATCGCGGCGGCGGATATCGTCTTCCAGTTTGCCTTCTGTTACGATGGGCTTTCGGGTATGTTTTTCGTAATATTCCTTGCGGGTGCCTACAAACTCGCAGGTAAAGCCGTCGAGAGGTACCATTGCCGTGCGGAAACGTTCGTAAATGACTGCTTTGGTTTTGAACTGTACAGCTACCTCTTTGGCAAATTCTATCGCATCGCCGACAACCGTAAAATCAAAATCGGTACGCTGCCGGTCGAGATAGTAATCGCGTATATAGCCGCCTACCAGATATACTCTGTAATCGAGCATATCGGCAAGTCTTCCGATTTTCTTGACTAATGTCTCCTCGATTTTGATTTTATCTTCGGGTGAGAATGAAACTGCCACCAATTCTCTCTTAGCCGCTATTCTTTTTCTCTTTTTGCGTTTGGGTTCTTCCTGCTCTGCCATATCTGCTTTGAAACTGTAAACCGTTAAAAAATTAAAATTAAGAAAAGATTTTTATGTAAAAAAATTTTTTATTAATTATTTGCATTAGGGTAATATAATTGAATATCGAAAAATTAAATAATATTTCCGGCGGTAAAATATATATCAACAGTGAATTTGAGTGTTATCAACTTGTTTCTTTTTTATTTGAAAACGACAAAGCCCCGATTGTATTTTAGTTACATACATCAAATTCCTTACTTTGAGAGTATCTATTTCTGAAACTCTTCCTGTTTCCTGAAATTACAGGTTAAATGCCTGTTAATTCTTTTTGTTAACATAAAAAAAAAGGAAAGGCGACTTATTAGTTTTTGTCTTTCTGAAAATAAAGAATAAAGAATAAAGAATTCTGAGTTATTCCAAAAGAAGTATTATTCATTCTCAAAAGGTGGTGCAGAATCAAATAAAATGGTATATTTGCTGGTAGTGCAGTTTAAAAAAATGAAATAATTCTATGGATGAAAAGCTTTTTGCAGATGTTATAATGATTTTTGCCTTATCCGTTGCCGTAGTCTATATATGCAACAGGATAAAAATACCCTCAATAATCGGCTTTCTGCTTACAGGCATTATCGCCGGACCTCACGCCTTGAAACTCATTTCTTCAGTACACGAGGTGGATGTTTTTGCCGAAATAGGGGTGGTGTTGATACTTTTTACTATCGGTATAGAATTTTCCGCAAGCAGGCTCCTGCGTCTCAAAAAGAACATACTGCTCGGAGGAGCCGTGCAGGTTTTGCTGACTATTATAGTAATATTTTTCATATCGAATTTTTCCGGTTTGGAAACAACCGAAGCAGTTTTTCTCGGTTTTTTAACTGCTCTCAGCAGCACTGCCATCGTGCTTAAGATTTTGCAGGGCAGCGGAGCCATTGATACCCCGCAGGGACAGATTGCTCTCAGTATTCTGATTTTCCAGGATATAATAATTGTGCCGATGATGCTTGCCACACCGCTGATGGCAGGAGAAGGCGGGGACATCGCCGGAGAAATGCTAAATCTTGCTCTGAAAATCATTATACTTGCCGCATTCGTTGTAATAGCGGGCAAATGGCTTATGCCCTTTATAATGCTTCAGATAGCACGAACAAGAATCCGCGAGTTGTTCTTGCTGAGTGTTCTTACTTTGTGCTCTCTTGTGGTATGGTTCACCCATGAAGCAGGACTTTCCGTGGCACTTGGAGCATTCATTGCGGGTCTGATTATCTCTGAAACGGAATACAACCATCAGGCTCTGGGAAATATCATACCTTTCAAAGAAGTATTTGCAAGTTTCTTTTTCGTTTCTGTGGGTATGCTGCTTGATCTCCGTTTTTTCCTGGATAATATCGGCATAGTGCTTCTTTTTACGAGTGTGGTTCTTGTGCTAAAGACACTGACTGCAAAAATTGCATCTCTTATACTCGGCTATCCGTTTCGTACAGCGCTGCTTGTAGGCTTTACCCTGTTTCAAATCGGCGAGTTTTCCTTTATTTTATCAAAAGTAGGACTTGACTACGGATTGATTTCTGGCTATTTTTATCAGGTTTTTTTGGCTGTAACAGTACTTACAATGACCCTAACGCCATTTATGATAAATCTTGCCCCCAAAGCCGCGTCGCTTGCAGATAAATTAAAGAAAACTTTTCCGGTTGAAGAGGAAAAGAAACTATCGATAGAAAACCATCTGATAATCATCGGATACGGAATAAACGGCAGAAACCTTGCCCGTGCGGCAAAGCTCTTCGGTATAGAATATGTAATAATCGAGATGAATCCTGACACTGTCCGCCGCGAAAAAGCCGCCGGAGAAAATATCTTTTACGGTGACGCCGTACAGGAAGAAATACTCCATCATGCCGGAATAGAAAAGGCGAAAATCGTTGTCATTGCCATTTCCGACAGCGATGCTTCAAGAAATATCACTAAGGCGGTTAATGAGATTAATCCATCTGTGAATATAATCGTCAGAACAAGATTTCTAACCGAGATGCAGGCATTGCACGATTTGGGAGCGCAGTATGTGATACCGGAAGAATATGAAACTTCAATAGAGATTTTTACTTTAGTGCTGTCTAAGTATTTAATCCCCAAAAATAAAATTGATAAATTCACAGAAGAAATCCGTGCAAATGATTATCTGGGACTTAGACTGCCCGCACAGAAACATGCCGACTTTATGGATTTGAAGCATCATCTGCCGCAGTGCGATTTTCATGTTCTCCGGCTGGAGTCCGGCTCTCCTCTTGAAAATAAAACACTTGCACAGATAGAACTTCGCACAAAATACGACTTGACACTGCTTGCCATTCAGCGAGGCAGTGAAACTATACCGCACCCATCAGGAGTTGAGCCGCTTCTCTCAGGGGACGATTTAGTCCTCTTTGGCAGCAAAAACAATGTAAACAGGTTTGCAGATGATTTGCAGGGATGATTTAATATATCTGTTCTGTTTGGATTTGAATCCGAATATCCTTTTATACAGAGTTTTCTTTAAATTTAAAGATTTACTTCCTTTTTTTCTTAAATAATTCGGGGAACAGGCTTTCTTCAATAATTTCGCACCATATATGCCCTATTAAAATGTGAGATTCTTGTATTCGCGCTGTTATTTTAGAGGGAACGATGACTGCATCGTCGCAGAATTCAGCTATTTTACCGCCTTCTCCGCCTAACAGACCTATTGCAAGCATATCCTGCTTATTTGCCTGTTTTACGGCGCGCAGCACATTTTCCGAATTACCGCTTGTGCTGATGGCGACTATAGCGTCAGCTTCGCTGCCGTAAGCTTCCACTTGGCGCGCAAAAACATTTTCAAATCCAATATCGTTGCCGCCGGCGGTCATCATCGAGGGATCAACTGTCAAAGCCATTGCAGGCAAAGCCCTGCGGTTAACGCTGCTGCGATAGCGAATTACAAGTTCGGCTGCAAGATGCTGGCTGTCTGCGGCGCTGCCGCCGTTTCCGCAGAAAAGAATTTTTCCTCCGTCGGTCAGGGTCTGAGCCAGTTTGACGGCGGTTGAATGGATAGACTCGGTACAGCTCGACATCAGCATTGTTTTTACGGTGATGCTCTGTGCTATCATATCAGATATCTTATTAATCATATTCATCTGAAATTCTCCGTTACTTGATTTAATATATGTTAAATTTTATTTCAAAAAAGTCAATATTTAAAATTAACATAATTGCTCTAAAGACTATCTTCAGCTTCTACCCTTTTGCGTTTGGCAAAGCGGGCAATAATTATGCTCAGTTCGTATAAACCGAAAAGAGGTACTGCAAACATCATAAGACTTACCGGATCGGTAGTAGGGGTTAGAATTGCTGCCAGAACGAGATTAATCAATACTGCGTGGCGCCGGTATTTTCCGAGAAATTGAGGCGTAACAACACCGATGCGGGCAAGCACGTAAGCAAGCATTGGCATTTCAAAAAGCAGCCCCGAAGCCAGCAGCATAATTGTAATAAAACTGAAATATTCATTTACGTCAATAATATTTTTTATCTCCTCAGAACCGAATGTGGAAGCAAAACCCAGCATGGAGGGTATCATAATGAAATATGAGAATACAACCCCCGTTAGAAAGCAGAGTGAAGTAAAAAATGTGATTTTTCCGACCCATTTGCGCTCGTTCATATAAAGACCCGGCGCTACGAAAAGCCAAAGCTGATACAGGATAAACGGAAATGAAATAATAATACCCGCGACGAAAATAACTTTGAAATAGAGAAACGGCTGGCCAAAGGGACGGAGATTCTGAAGATTCATGTGGACTTCCTTGGCAGGCAGAAGCAGAACCAAATCCATAATCTGATTGATGAAAACGCCTGCAATAACACAACCTGCGATTACTCCTGCCAGAGCCCAGATAATCCTTTTGCGCATGTCTTCCAGATGATCGAGAAACCCCATTTCGTCATCTTCGTGCTGCTCATTTCCGTCTTGTATTTTTTTCTCCTCGCTCATTAAGAATGTATTTACAATCCTATTGGTATCTTTTTCTAAAATAGTTTAATGATATATCGCCTGAAAAAAGGCTTTTGTCTTTCTACATATTTTCAATGAATAAACTTGTAAAATAACAAAATTTGTACAAAATTATTTATTTAATTGTAATTGACGTTAATTAGAATTAATATTATTCCAATTTTTTATTAATTTCGTTTGTTATTTATTAAAGGGTTTTAAATTTTAAACTAACTATATGCCTCAGTCATTGCTCCGTGAAGAATACGTCTCGCGTATAAACCGCGTTTTAGACTATATCGAGCGAAATCTCGACAGCAGTCTTAACCTGCGCATACTTGCCGAAGTAGCCAATTTTTCTCCCTATCATTTCCATCGTATATTCGGAAGTATTACAGGCGAGCCTTTGAGCCGGTTTATCTCCCGTGTACGACTTGAAAAAGCCGCCTTGTCTCTTTGTGATAACAGCCGAAAAACAATAACCGAAATAGCTCTTGACACCGGCTTTTCCGGCTCAGCGGCTTTTTCCCGCAGCTTCCGTGATTTTTTTGGAGTATCTCCATCGGAATGGCGGGCTAGGATAAATGCCGGAGATAGTGTAAAAGAAAGCAAGATTTGCAAAAAAAAGAGCAATATGTGGCAAAAGGACGGCAAGATTAGGAAAGATTTCGACGGATATTTCGAGTATCTTCGCAATGTGAATTTCACTATTGTACAACCAAACAAATGGAGACTCGAAATGCAGAATGAAATGCGGAACAAATCAAATCTTAAGGCAGACGTTGAAGTAAAAGACCTGCCCGCAATGACAGTAGCTTATGTCCGGCATATCGGACCTTACGCAGGAGACGAAAAACTTTTTCAGACGCTTTTTGAAAAACTTTTCCGTTGGGCAGGTCCACGCAATCTCTTAGGTCCCGATACCAAAGCTGTTACGGTTTATCATGATAATCCTGACCTTACAGATGAAGATAAGCTCAGAATAAGTGTGTGTGTTACTGTTTCGCCGGATACACAGGTTGACGGAGAAATAGGTAAAATGGACATTCCTTCAGGCAGGTACGCTCTTGCAAAATTTGAATTGACTCCCGACCAATACGGCGATGCCTGGCAGGCTGTTTACGGCGGCTGGCTGCCGCGAAGCGGATATCAGCCGGACGACAGGCACTGTTTTGAAATTTATCATAACAATCCACAGGAGCATCCCGAAGGCAAGCACATTGTAAGCATCTGCGTACCTGTTAAACCGATGTAATTCTTTTCATTATCATCATCCGGCGGCTTAGTGCCGCCGGATGTTTTTAAAGTGAAAACATGGAAATATACGACATAAAATGGACAGAACTTGCCTTTGCCTATATTTTGATAGCGCCTGCCGCGGCTGTTATTATCTGGTTTAAAACAGGGCTTTTCAAAGACCTTATGATTGCGCTGGGAAGAATGACTGTCCAGTTGATTTTCGTTGGTGTTTATTTAAAATACATTTTTAAATTCAACGAGCTTTGGCTCAACATACTTTGGATAATTGTTATGATAATTGTTGCCGGAATGACAATTTCCCAACGAAGCGACCTGCAGGTTAAAAGGTTTTCTCCCCCGGTCATGCTCGGTATAGTAACGGGTCTTGCCTATACTACTGCGGTTGTGGCTTTTTTAGTTATCGGAACTGAAGATTATTTCAATGCTCAGTATATGATACCCATTTCAGGAATGATTATTGGTAACTCACTTTCGAGTTCGGTAGTGGGAATGCGGGCTTTCTACAAACTGATAAGAAAAGACCGGGAGCGATACATGTTTTATCTTATGTGCGGAGCAAGCCGCAAGGAAGCGCTTAAACCATTTGCGGCAGACGCAATGAGGGAAGCTTATAATCCGATGATAGCTACAACAGCTACTATTGGAATTATTTCACTGCCGGGTATGATGACCGGGCAGATTCTCGGAGGAAATGATCCTATTGTAGCAGTTAAGTATCAGATTTTAATTATGCTTGCAATTCTTGCCGGAATAATACTTACAGTTTTTATATCTCTCAGTGTATCAATGCGATTCGCTTTCAATGAGTATTCTTTGTTGAAAAAAGATGTTTTCAAAGAAAAGTGAGAGAAAAAAGAACGGAAAATAGTCCGCAATTTTTTTCTCATTAAAAAACACATATTTACATTCTTCATATTTTTATTTTATTTAGTTGAATATCCCGAAATATTTATTTAAATTTTCAAATGTTTTAAGCCGGTAATGTTGATTTAGAATATTAAGATGGACTCCACTTTAGAAGTGGAGTCCATCTCGAGAAACACACCCAAGGGAATGAAATAAGATGGACTCCACTTTAGAAGTGGAGTCCATCTCGAGAAACAGTAAAAAAAATAAACAGATGAAAGGCAGAAATGAACGTAAAAAGAAATTACGATGAGCTGAGGAAAATTGACTCGCAGGATATGTTTACGATTTTGAAGGAATTTCCCGCACAGGTTAGGGAAGCCGTAGAAATAGGAAGGAATGCACCTTCATTCACTGAAAAAGCTGTTTCGGACGAATATATTATCGCAGGTATGGGAGGCTCGGCAATCGGAGGAGATACTTTGAGGTCTTATGCCTCGTCGCTTCCGGGAGCCAATCATCTGAAAATAACTGTTAACAGAACATACAGTCTTCCAAAGAGCATAGACCGGAATACTAATGTTATTCTTAGCTCTTATTCCGGAGGCACCGAAGAAACTCTCAGCGCAGCTAATGAAGCGCTAAGCGTTACCAGGCGTTTGGTTTGCATAACCACCGGTGGAAAATTAGGCGAAACGGCTGATAAAAACGGTTTCCCGAAAATAACCATACCCGGGGGAATGCAGCCGAGATGCGCTCTGGGATATTCATTTTTTCCGATGCTGTACGTTTTTCTGAACTGCGGCGCCTTTGCAGGCAGAGCGGAAGCAATCACTGAAAAAAGCCTCGAAGAACTCATCCCCTTACTGCAAAAACGCTCCGAGCAGTATTCCGATTGGAAAAATGAGAATAATCACGCCTTGAAACTAGCCGAAGACATTTACGGAACGGCGCCGGTGGTTTATTCCGCTTCAGAAAGAATGGACACTGTTAATCTTAGATGGAGAGGGCAGTTTCACGAAAATGCCAAGAACTTTGCTTTCGGCGGTTTTCTGCCGGAAATGAACCACAATGAAGTAAACAGCTGGGCTTATCCCTCTGAGTTGAAGCAGAAATTTTCAATTATATTACTGCGCGACCCCGATGATCACCCCCGTGTTAAAATTCGCTTCGACGCACTGGAAACCCTCCTGAAAAAACGCTGCGGGAAAATGCTTGTTTTTGAAAGCAGTGCGGACACTCTGCTGGCAAGGATTTTCGACATGATATATCTCGGAGACTGGGCAAGCTGGTATCTGGCGCTGCTTAACGGAGTCGATCCCACGCCTATACCTTTTATTTCCGAATTGAAAAATATACTATCGGGAAAGTAACAGCTATATCTCGATTTTTAAATCGCATTTATCAAGAAGCATATCTTCGTGAGTAGTCAGCAGCAGTGTATGTTCGTCATCATCGAAAAGAAAATCGGAAAGAGCCGATATTGAACCTTTATCTAAAGCGGAGCTGGGTTCGTCGAGAAGAATGATTTCCTTTTTCAGCATTTTGCAGAGGATAATGCCGAAGCGCTGTTTTTCTCCGCCCGAAAGCTCTTCAAATTTTGATTGAGCAAGTCCTTTTTCCAGATTCATTTTTTCCATTTTTTCTTTTAGTTCACTCTCGCTGAACTTAATAGAATTGTGTCTGAAGCCGAATACCCATTTGAAAAAACCGAGAACATTCCCGCTGCCGTAAATATGAAAGTTCTGGGGCAGCCATGCTGTTTTGCTTCTGATTAGATTTACTGTACCGGGATTGAGCTCGGTACCGTCTATAATTACTTTACCGGTGTCAGGCTGTTGAAATCCCATAATAATATTCAAAAGGGTAGATTTTCCCGAGCCTGATTTTCCGTATAAGGCAGCTTTTTGCCCGCGTTTTACTTCCAAGTCCAAACTGTCGTAGAGCTGTTTGTCCTTGAAAGTAAGGCTTATATTTTTAAGATTTATCATTTTGTTTTGGTTTATCGAATATAAAAGAGATTAGTCTCGGAATGCCTTTTGTGTTGTTTTCATCAAACCATTCGCGTATTTGGCTGACTTGCAGATTATTCTTTTCTGCTGCATTATAATAATCAGATAAATGATGTATGAAAACTTCAGGTTCGTAAAGTCTGCTTTCAAGCGAGAAATGTGCTTTTTTTCCTAAATACTGCCGGTATGGATGAAGTTCACACAGGTAAAACATTCCTCCGGAAACCAATTTCTTTGAAACTTCCCAAAAAATGAAATCGATATTTTCAATGTGCTCTAAGACCAGACTGCATGAAACAAGCTCCGCAGAATTATTCGATAACTGCCATGGTTTCGTAATATCAGCTTTCAGAAAATCTACATCTTCTGAATCAATTTTAACTTTTGCTTTTGAAAGCATTTTACCTGAAAAATCCAGCGCTTTTAAATGTTTTGATCTTTCGCTGAGCAATAAGGTGTTTTTTCCGGTTCCGCAGCCTATTTCAATAACTGAGTCGAAAGAAAAGTCGAAAAGAGTATTTTTAAAAGCAAATAATTCGAGGTCACGGGTTTTATTCTGATCCCGGTCATAAGTATCTGCCCAAATATTATATGCCTGCTCTGTATCCATTTCAGTTTTCACATTGTTAAAAAGGATAAAAAACAAAATTAGCAATTTTTGGAAAAATGTTTGTATTTTTACTGTAATTAACATATATTAACATTAGATTTAATTGTACTTAAGAAATATTTCTTATATTAGTTTATCTGAAAGAAAACAAACAAAATACAAACATATAGGGAGGTAATGTGGTAAAGAAAATAGGATTGTTATACGGCATAGAGACTTCTTTTCCGGATGCCCTGCGGAAAAAAATCAACTCTATGAAACTCCGCAGCGTAAAAGCGGAACTGCTGAGATTAGGCGGGGTGAAAATGGACGAGATTTTCGATTACAATGTAATTCTCGACCGTGTTTCCCACGAAGTTCCGTTTTACCGCTCAGTCTTGAAAAACGCGACCCTGAAAGGAATACATGTTTATAACAACCCCTTTTGGTGCAGCGCCGACGATAATTTTTTCCATGCATCCCTTGGGAAAAAAATCGGAATAAAAGTGCCTAAAACTGTTGTCCTGCCGAGCAAAGAACTGCCCCGAGGCACTACCGCAGAGACAATGAAAAACCTGATCTATCCGCTTAACTGGGAAGAGATTTTTGAATATACCGGCTTCCCTGCATTCTTAAAACCCAATGAAAGCGACAGTTCACAAAACGAGTTCAAAGTTTACAATGCCAAAGAATTCTTTTCTGCTTACGACCTTACCGGTTCAAAGGTAATGCTTTTGCAGGAAGTGATTGAATATGACGAGTATTACAGATGCTATGTCATCGGCAAAAAAGATGTAAGAATAATGAGTTACGACCCTGCAAAACCTCTGCATCTTCGCTATTCTCCCGGCGAGGTGGAAATTGAAGCCAAACTTGCAGCAGAAATTGAAAAAATAGCAGTTAAGATTTGTGCCGCTCTCGGTTTTGATATGAATGCCGTCGAGTTTGCCGTGAAGGACGGCGAGCTATATACTATTGACTTTTTCCAGCCCGCACCTTTGGCTAAGAGATCATATCTCCGTGAAGAAAACTTCAACTGGCTGGTGGATGCCTCGGCAGAGTTTTTAGTGCAGGCGGCTCAAGAAGGGAAGTACTATTCATCAGATTTTACTTGGAGCGCCTTTCTGAAGGGACCTAAATCTCCTTCAAAAAGACCCTCTAAAAAGAAAACTCCGGGAAGGAAGAAGTAAACTTATTAATGTATTTCTATAGCTGATTTCAGTATTTCATCGATAAAATCACTGCCCTTATTAAAAATCTCAGTAGGATAGGGGTGAGTTTCTATTGCCGGATATTTAATGTTTATATGGGAATATAAATCAATATTTTCAAAAATATTATCATTGAATTGATCAGATACTAACAGAAGGTCAATATCAGACCAATCATGACATTGATTTTTAGCGGCGGAGCCAAATAAAAAAACTTTTTTAAATAAAAGTCCATTACTTCTGCATTCTTCAACAAACGCCGCTATTTCTTTTATGGCAGTTTCTCTTGAAGCCATTTTTTTACTTCTTCTGTTTTATCAATAATATCTTTTGTAAATTCCTTATTGCAGATCCTATATAATCCCTCGACATATTCGGGATATCTTCCTTCGATTTGGAACCTGTTAAGCTTTAACAAAAATTTATGAATATCATCAGCAATATCTAAATTTATAGAAGATAGCAGATAATTTATATTGTGGGTTTTAGGAGGTATATTACTTTCACTGAATTTTATCCACAATGCTTTGCATATTTTTTCAATTACTAAATGTGCAAAAAATAGTGATTGGAGATACTTCTTTCCCTGAAAAAGAAGTATTAAAGCTGTCCAGTCATCTTCAGCCTGATCAATCCAAAATTTTATATGTTGCTGTTTTGTCATTTACTTTTCTGGGTTGTCAAGCAGAAAATATAAAAAAAATAGTGCAAATTTCAAAATGTTTCCTCCTCATTTCAAATACCAAGCTGCTTTCAAAACAACACTTTTCCTTCTATCCAAACTCCGTTTTGAATAGGATGGTTTTAAATCAATCTTTGTTTGGCAGCTGTTACATATCATTTTTAACGCACTGTTTTGACTTGTTCCTCAAAACAAATTTTTTGGTATAATCTTGCTTAGTAAATACGAAGTATTTATGAAAATTTCACTATAAGTGATGAAAACCTTATTATGCACTTAACTTTTGACACACTTTTTCAGAAAACAGTAAATCACAAAGGTTATTGACATAGCCCAAAGGAAAAAAGAAGCGTACATAAAGGCGCCGTTTAAAGAGCTTGCCTGTATTACCGGCTGTACGAATATAGGGGAGAAGAACTGCCCGACAAAAAAAGCAGTAGATAGCCTGCCTATCAGCCTTCCCCTGATTTCCTGAGGAGCTATGCTTATTATCCAAAGGCTGCCGGTAGGCATTAAAAGTCCGGTGCTTGACCCGGAAATGATAAGCCCTGCTATGTAAACACTATAACTTTCCGCAAAGCTGACAACGAAATATCCCGCTCCCATCAGAAAAAAAGCTATGCCGTATATCATCGGAAAGGAGAAAACTTTTTTTATGCGTCTGTAGTTCATTGCCAATATCGAACCGGTAAGAGTTGCTCCGCTGATGGCATAACCGACCATTGCGTTCGACACTCCTTCCACGCTGCGGAGCAGATAAGGTATCTGCACGGGATACATAAAGAAAAATATCATGCCGAGAAAAACTATGAAATATATCAGCCAGACAAGTCCGCGCGGATATTCGATTTTTTTATTTTCAGAGGTTCTTTTCCCTTTATTCTGCTTTGAAGAAGTTCCGCTTCTTTTCGGTTCGTAAAGAAATATTGAATCGAAAATAAAAATTATTAGAGAAAAGGCATAGATTAGAAAAGGATGCTGCCAGTGAATATCGGCAAGAAACCCCGCCAAAGTGATAAACACTACACCACCCAAGCCGATAAAAGCACTTTGCAGACCAATGTATCTGCTCCGTTCCTCACCTTCAAAATAATCGCCTACAAGAGTAAGTACGGTAGTAAGTATTCCCGCCACGGCAAAGCCGAGGAAAACTCTACCCGCAAGAATAAGGTACAAATCTTGAACGTAAAAACCGGTTGTGCCAGCCGCACAGTACAGCAGCAAAGAAAACTGCAGCAGCCGTTTTCTTCCGAACTGGTCAATGATATAACCTGCAAAGGGAGATACAAAAGCAATGAAAAGAGCAGGACCGGTTACTATCAGCCGCACCAGCAGTTCATTATGCTCTATGTGTGAAAAAACTTCTGTTATCTGAGGAAGTGAGGGCGAAACTACGGCGCCTGCCATCATGGTCATCATGCTGGTCATCAAAAGAGAGGCTTTCAGCCAGTTCCTTTTGCTCATCCGGTGCCTTGTTTAATGCAAATTGAATTCTATACTTTCATTTTTGAGCAGCCCCAAAAATCCATAATTTTATTGAGACGATGGTTTACGAAACAAATTATTATTTTGTGATTTTTTCTGTTTTCATTAAAAATTAAAACGATGCTTTTATTAATCTGAAAATTATGTCTTATATTGCTGTTTTGATTAATTCATAAATCAGCGGGAAAAAATTGAAAGAACTTACTAAAAGAGTGTTGACCGCTGCCGTTGGAATACCATTGGCAGTTTTATTAATTTATGCGGGCGGATTCGTTTTTGCGGGTACGGTCATGATTGTATCAACATTCGCTTTGATCGAATATTATAAAATAGCTGAAAAAAAAGGGGCTAAGCCGCATAAATTTATTGGTATTGCCGCTTCTATTTTTTTTCAGGCAAGTATTTACTTTATACTGACAAGAGGGAGCTTCGAGCAGCTCTCATTTATAGACCTGATGGTGTTTATGATTTTTGCGTTGACGGTATATGCCTTGGAGATGTGGATGAATAAAGAAAATGCAGTCATAAACACTGCCGTTACCATAAGCGGTACTCTTTATATTTCTCTGCCGATGAGTACTTTGATAGGTATTCGTGAGATACACAATTTCAACTGGGGAAATCTGGCGGATATTTTCCCGGATACGGCTCTTAACATTCGTGCGGCGGAGCTTTTCGGCAGCGCTGACAGCTTTTGGAGTGCAGGTCTTGTTCTCAGTATTTTTATCACGGCTTGGGTAAGCGATTCGGCGGCGTATTTTATCGGAAGAAAAATCGGAAAAAACAAACTTTTTCCCCGTGTAAGCCCCAAAAAAACATGGGAAGGCTCCATCGCCGGCTTTATTTTCGGGGTAACGGCTTTTTTGACGGCATCCGAACTGCTTGCACCCGGTTTTCCTTTTGTTCATTCTGTCATAATCGGTGTTTTAATAAGCATAATAAGCCAGATAGGCGATCTTGCCGAATCTCAGCTTAAAAGGGACTCCGGAGTAAAAGACAGCTCTTCCATTCTGCCGGGGCACGGCGGCTTCCTCGACCGCTTCGACGGTATTATTTTTGTATCTCCCTCGGTTTTTTTCTATTTAATAATTATTACATTGTTTTAATCAGCTTTTATAATCAGCATTTTAAATAAACGGAAAACAATATTCAACAACATTGATTATTCTTCAACTTATTGATTTAACAAAAAGAGTAGATATGCTTAAAATAATTGCGAGACTGGGCAGATCACTGATAAATTTCACCAGAGAATTCGGCGAAATCATCATCCTTTTTTTCAGTGTAATACGCTATCTTCCGAGAGTTCACAAAGACAGGAGACTGATTTTTGAGCAGATGGCTGTTGTCGGCGCCGATTCCCTGCCGCTCGTTATTTTAATCGGCTCATTCACAGGCGCAATCGCTGCGCTGCAGGCAACAAGTCTTTTTACGAAATTTAATTTGATTGAACTTGCCAGACCGTTTATCGGAGGCTCGATTGCAACGGTTGTTTTCACCGAACTGACGCCGGTTCTGACTGCACTGATAATCGCCGGACGCGTCGGCGGTGCGATGGCTGCCGAAATTGGTACGATGAAAGTATCCGAGCAGATAGATGCTCTGGAAATGATGGCAATAGACAAAGCCCGGTTCCTCGGAATGCCACGCCTGCTTGCGGGCCTGGTAATGCTGCCCGTTCTCGCCGTCTTTTCAAATGTTGTGGCGCTTGCAGGAGGTTTTCTGCTTACTTCGGTAAAGTTTGATTTTTCTTACTACATGTTTTTCGATTCAGTCCAAAGATTTTTCAGTATGTACGAAGTGATAACAGGACTTATAAAATCGTTCTTCTTCGGCGGGGTAACGGCTCTTATAGGCTGCCACGTAGGTTTTAAAACAACCGGCGGCGCAGAAGGTGTAGGAAACAGCACCGTCCGAGCCTTTACATTGACTGCGTCGGTGATTTTGATATTAGATGCTTTTTTCGGATTCGTTTTTTAGTAAAATATTAACCTGCGGCTGTCTGCTTTTTAGCGTCGATTTTTCTGAGTACTCTGTCATAAATGAAAAGTGAAACGGCAGAAACTATTACTATACCTGCATAAACATACCAGATATTTGCGGCATTTTCATAATAGGGTGCGAGCTGTTCTGGCGATAAACCCAGCAAATCGGCACGATCCGGATTAGGGCAGTAAGCATCAAGCAGAAAGCCTGATATGAAAAAGCCTACAAAATTAGCAACCGAAGAATGAAGATGAGCAAATCCGAGATAGAGACCTTCTTCGCCGCCGGGCGCCTGCAGAGAAAAATATTCCAGAAAACGCGGGGATATAAAACATTCTGCAAAACCCTGGATGGCTATTCCGCCCACCATCGCGAGTGCAACAGGGTGCAGAGAGAATATGCCGAGGTCAACGCTGCTGCCGACGACTGTTTCAAGCCAAGGACCTGTGGACATTAGCAATGCGGAAAAGGGCATGATGAACATTCCGATGCTCATTGAGTATATGATAGGCTTTTTATGCATCCATCTTGTAACCAGAACTACAAAAATCATAACCATCGCAGGATTGACGTTTGCGTACCATGCAGGGGCGGCGTCAGGACCGACCATTCTTATGATATATTTGGGCATGGAGGCATACATCTGGTGCTGCACGAGCCAAAAACCGGATATGATTAATATCAGTACCCATAGTCTGGGCTGCGAAATGAGCTTTTTAAAGCCGATGATTATTTCGTTTAAGTTTTTCCCTACTCCTTCGGTATTAATATCTTTAAAGAAAAAGATGACGGCTATTAGCGCCAGTAATGAAAGGAATGCAGAATAAATACCTATGACTTCAACGCCGAAACCGGCAAAGTGCAGATTGATTGCATCAATGTCGATACCGTTGCGAATGGGCTTTGCAAACAGTTTTCCCGAAAAAGCGCCTACATTGACCATGCTGTAAAAAATTGAATAGGCTTTTGCGCGGTTTTCTTTGGTAGAACTTTTGGCAACAGTACCCGTTATAACGGATTTTATGAAAGAACCGCCGAACATAAGGATAATGAGGGCTAAAATTGTAGTTATTTTTAGGCTGAGAATACCTAAAGTGAAGTAGCCGACCGTGAGACAGACAAAAGCAAGAATCAACGCTTTTCTGAATCCGATAGTGTCGGCATAGGCGCCTGTGAACATTGGAAGAATATAGATACCAGTAGCAAAAAATGCTCCGATAATGCCTGCCCAAATATCTGAGAACCCCACTACATCGGTAAGATAAAGCGTAAGAAAAATGAACATGCCGTAGAAAGCTGCTCTCTCGAAAAGTTCTGCTATGTTTGCCGTCCAGAATGACCTTGGGAATTTCACTTTGTCCGCTGCCAATGTTTACCTCAAAAATTATTTTTCACATAATCCGATATATATTAGCGGCAAAGATAAGAAAGTTTTTCCAAACGGACTTAAAAAATCATCCGAGTTTATACATTTCCTCGATAAGGTATGAATATTTTCTTTCAACTACATGACGGCGGATACTCATCTTCGGAGTAAGCTCTCCGTTTTCCACGGAGAAAGGCTGTGAAAGGAGCTTGAATTTTCTAACCCGCTCATATTTAGCGAGGTCTTTCTGCAGGCGGTCGAAATCGTTCTTTATGGCTTTTACTATTTTCGGATTGGCTATGAGTTCGGTATCATTTTGGAAATTTATTTCAAAAACTTCCGCGAGATTTTTTAACTGCTCGAAATCCGGTGTAATCAGGGCTGTGCAATACTCCCTGCGGTCGCCTATCAAAAAACAGTGCTCTACGAAAGCGCTTTGTCCCAGCAGGTTTTCTATCGGTTGGGGCGCAATGTTTTTTCCCCCGCTGGTTACAAAAATATATTTTTTTCTGTCAGTTATCTTAATATTGCCTCTTTCGGTGATAATCCCAATGTCACCTGTGTAAAGCCATCCGTCGGCGTCTATGGCTGCTTCGGTGGCAATGGGATCGTTCCAGTATCCTTTCATAACGTTAGGACCGCGTACGAGAATCTCTCCGTCATTGGCGATTTTAACTTCTACGCTCGGCAGCGGTTTTCCGATAGTGCCGATTTCGATGTCGTCTTCACGGGCAGCGGAAACGACGGGCGCCGCCTCGGTCAAGCCGTATCCTTCTATAACTATCAAGCCTGCGGCTAAGAAAAATTCGCATACATCGGGACTGAGTGCGGCACCTCCGGAAACGAACCGCGTAAGCCTTCCTCCTGTTTTTTCCCTGATTTTCGAAAAAACTAATTTATCTGCTATGGCATACTGCATTTTCAGCGAAAGCGGCTCTTTTCCCTCGAGTTTTTTATTAATGTATGCCTTGCCGACAGAAACCGCCCAGTTGAATATTTTTTGTTTTGCGGGTTTTTCTCTTGCCATGGCTGCATAAACTTTCTTTTTAATAGTTTCAAGCAGTCTGGGTACCGTAGTCATTATAGTGGGCTTTACTTCCATAATATTTGTACCGACTGTTTCTACGGATTCGGCAATTGCAATGGTTGCTCCAACGGAGAAAAAGGCATAGTAACCTGTTGTTCTTTCATAAGAATGGCACCAAGGGAGAAAAGACAACAGAGTATCTTTTTCGTCAAAATGAATAATCCGGCGGGCATCCTTAACGTTGGAAATTACATTATCATGTGTGAGCATAACGCCTTTGGGATTACCCGTGGTGCCGCTCGTGTATATCAAAGTCAGCAAATCATCCGGCTTTACCTTTTTGGCAAATTTTTCGAGCATATTAAGCCGTTCTGCTTTGTCTTTCAGTTCTTTTCCTTTTTTTATGATGGAACTGAAAGATTTGACCATTACGTATTTTGACTCGAAATTATCATTCATTACGATTATATGACGGAGGGAAGGGATATTGTCTTTTACTTCAAGCAGTTTTCTGAGCTGAAAATCATTGGAAACAATTATTGCCGCTGCTTCGCAGTCGTTGAAGATAAATTCTTCTTGCTTAGCTGTAAGTGTCGGGAAAATGGGGACATCCACTGCACCGAGAGAAACCAGAGCGATGTCTGCCAGAAGCCATTTCAGGCGGTTTTCCGAAACAATCCCTATTCGGTCTCCTGCCCGGATACCAATTTCCAAAAATCCTACCAGCAGAGCTGAGACTTCATCTTTTAGTTCGGCATGAGCAACACCTTTGTATTCTCCGTCAACTTTATGCAAAACGGCGGGTTTACCGTTATCCATTCTGGCGCATACATCAAGAAACATCTCGGGAACTGTTCTGAAGTTCATTCAAATATCCTGTTTTTCTAAACAAATTTATTACCGAGGTTAAACACGGTATTAACAATTTATTTAAAAAAAAGAAAAAATCAAAGGATAAACTTACTCAAATCAGTATCCTGAACGATATCTTTCAGATGATTTCTGACGTAATCAGAATCGACTGATATCTTACGCTCTTTTACGTTGTCCGGTGTATTGAAAAGGAGTTCTTCCAGCAGAGTGCTTAAGATGGTATGCAGCCTGCGGGCGCCGATGTTTATCAAATCGTCGTTTACCTGAGCGGCAATACGGGCAATTTCTTTAATGGAATCTTCATCGAAATGGAGGTCGATATCTTCTGATTTTAACAAAGCCTGATATTGTTTTATCAGAGCATTCTCGGGTATTGTCAGGATTTTTACGAAATCTTCTTCCGTAAGGCTTCTCAGTTCCACTCGGATTGGAAACCTGCCCTGCAGTTCCGGTATAAGGTCGGCAGGTTTTGAAACATGAAAGGCGCCGGAAGCAATGAAAAGGATATGGTCAGTTTTTACGGGTCCGTACTTTGTATTTACGCTTCCTCCTTCAACAATCGGAAGCAGGTCCCGCTGCACCCCCTCGCGTGAAACTTCGGGACCGGAGCCGCTGCCTCCGCCGGACGATCTGGAAGCAACTTTATCAATTTCGTCGATAAACACAATACCTGAGTTTTCGGCGCGTTTCAGAGACTCGCGCACTACTGCTTCCATATCTATCAGTTTTTCGGCTTCTTCTTTGCGGATATAAACTTTGGCGTCTTTTATTTTCATTTTGCGCTTTTTGTTCTTTTTCGGCAGAATGTTGCCCATCAAGTCCTGCAGGTTCATACCCATCTCATCGAAGCCTATCGGTCCCAAGACCTGAAGAGAAGGCACCTGATCGACCATCATTTCCAGCTCGATGGTTTTGTCGTCTAATTTGCCTTCGCGGAGCATAGTGCGGAATTTTTCCCGGGTGCGGTGATTATCGTCCATTTCCTCTTCGGTTGCAGTGTCAAAGGAAGGACCTTTTTTAACGGGAGGTATTAAAATGTCAAGGATTCTGTTTTCGGTTGCTGTTTCGGCTTCTTTCTTTTTTGCGATGGAATGCTCTTCGCGAACCATAGCAACGGAACGTTCTGCTAAATCTCGTATCATAGATTCAACGTCTCTGCCCACATAGCCTACTTCGGTAAATTTAGTGGCTTCCACTTTTACGAAGGGGGCTCCTGCCAGCCTGGCAAGCCTGCGGGCTATTTCAGTTTTCCCGACACCGGTAGGACCGATAAGAATAATATTGTTAGGCAGAATTTCCTCACGGAGAAAACCGCTTACATGATGTCGTCTCCACCGGTTCCGCAGTGCGATGGCGACTGCTTTTTTAGCTTTGTCCTGCCCTATTATGTATTTGTCGAGTTCGGCAACTATCTCTCTCGGTGTCAGTTTTTCTTCACCGATAGCTTCCGTTACTTCCTTGATTTTTTCTTTTTGTTCTTCTGTAAGTGTAATTCCTGTCAAGTCTTTCATAAAAATCTTTACCTGGTATTTAATTCAAAAATTCATTCAAAAGTTTACAATTCTTCAACTGTGATATGCGAGTTAGTGTAAATACAAACATCACCGGCAATTTTCAGAGCTTCTTCGGTAATTTCGCGTGCCGAAAGCTCCGTGTGTCTTATAAGCGCTCTTGCCGCAGAAAGGGCATAAGGTCCGCCTGAGCCTATTGCTACGATGGCATCGTCGGGTTCTATAACGTCTCCCGTACCGCTCAGAAGGAGAGCTTTTTCTTTATCCATAACGATAAGCATAGCTTCCAGCCGGCGGAGGTAGCGGTCTGTACGCCATTCTTTTGCAAGTTCTATTGAGGAACGGTAAAGGTTGCCGCGGAATGATTCTATCTTTTCCTCAAATTTTTGCAGAAGAGTGAAAGCATCTGCCGTAGCGCCGGCAAATCCGGTCATAATGCTGTCTTTGTAAAGCTTTCTTACTTTCAGCGCGGAATGTTTCAAAACGGTATTATTGAAAGACACCTGACCGTCGGAACCCAAAGCCGCTTTGCCGTCTCTTATAACTCCGACAACCGTTGTAGCATGTATTTCGGGATAAAAGTTTTTTCTTTTCATTTTATTGCTCCATATTTATCTTCTAAAAGGCGTAAACCATGTTTCGCCGATGCTGATATCTACCGTCAGTTTGCCGAAATATTCCCGGACAAGCCCGAAATCGGTAGTTCCCCTCGTGCCGAACGCGGCAGACCAGTTTATCATCATATTGCTGACAACAGGTATTTCCATTCCTGCAGATATCCATATTTCATCGATACCCGTGCCTTTATAGCTGTAGTATAGCTGCCTGTAGCCGAGTCCGAAATTATACGCAGCTTTGTCCAAGAGCGGTGCGGTATAGCGGTCACTTCCCATTCGCTGTATGCCGAGTATGAAAGCCACATTATTGCGAAATTCCGTATTTGCTCCGATATTGTATTTAAAACCGCTGAAATCCTGCATAGCAATGTCAGTGGCAAAAATGAACTTTCCGCTCCTGTAATTTGCCCCTATGCCGAATGCAGGCGGCAGGGAATGTTCTTCATCGAACGTAATTATGGTATCTTCTGTTAAAACCGATTGGTATCTCACGTCAGATTCTACATCAAGATTAGGTGCAGTTTCAAGATAGGCGCCTAAGCCCCAGTTTTCTCCCGCCTGATAATAGAGTCCCCCGCGGTATCCGATGCCGGAAAAATAATCGCTTTTGAAGCTGGCTGAAACATAATAGTTCTCTGCGAAAAATTCAGTGAAAATTGTAGTTTTTATTGTGCCGAAAAGCGCGAAAACCGAAGCGCCGGCATACAAATCATCCATAATTTTAATAGACCCGCCGAGATATGCAGCAGAGATACCCCCGCTGCCCGTATAGGAATTTTTACCTTCGATGTTCACTCCGTCGATAACCATATAAATCGGTGTGGATATCATATAATTTACCGAACTGTAAGGATGGAAACCGAAACCGGCTGACAACCCCAAAGCTGTATCTATGGCAAAAAGCCCGAGAATGGAATTTACCTGACCGTTGTTTTGCAGCAAATTCGAGTTTTCGGAATTTATAAGCCTTTGATTGAAGTTGTATCCTGCCTGAAGGCGGGTTTTATCTACGAGGCTCCACATAGCGGGATTTTTCAGATTGATGCCGTGCCTTGAAGGTACACCGGCGGCGCCGCCGCCCATACCTTCGTAAACAGCACCGGCGCTTTTAAAAATATCTCCTATGCCGAATACCGAATAATTTGAACCGCCCTGCCCGAATAAAGCTGCCGGCGATGCGGCAAGCAGTATTAGAAGGGCTGTTATCTTTATGGTTTTCATGCTTGTCATTTATTCCTGAATATTACTGTCTTTTCCGAAATCAGGTCTCTTTGAATAGACTATTTTTAAATAAGGCCTTTTTGTGCTGTCGGGATAATCCGGCGGATAAAAAACCATTCTGTCCATTTTTCTGTAAAGATTCTCGGCGCCTGCCGGTACTATAACGAGAAAACCTTCGCCGTCTTTCCGGTTCCAAACTTCTACGGCATAGCTAATCGTATTGAAGACATATTTATTGCCGCCTTCCTGTCTTTTTCCTTCGTAATATCTCAGCAGATCGCTTGTAAGAGAAGTGTCGGCAAGCAGGTCTGCTTCGATTAAGGACGCTTCGCCGCCGTTGCCCCACCGGCTTAGTTCTTCGTTTAAGGTCAGAACAAGTTCACTGTTGTGAACTGCGGCAAAAGGCGGCAGCATTGATACGTCGAAATAGAGCCTGCTTTTGTAAGAAACGGCGCCCTGTGAAGTCATCATTCCTTCATCCGGTTCTTTACCGTTTACCGCTGAAAAGTCGTTAGCAGATTTCAAGGTCAAAGTATGCGATTCATTGTCGAGACCTGTGTAAACCATTTCAATCTCGGGTCTGGGAGTTTCCGCACCCACGCCCTGTGAGAAAAACTTTCTGATATATGTTGATTCATCCTGCGGTATAAGCGCTATTCCGTAATTCTGTGTTTCCGCCAGAGAGTCTCCGAGCGATAAAGCCCAATCCGCAATAATGCTTTTTTCCAGCTCTATTTCCAGAGGGTCAAGAGTATCGCCGTGAGGCGCTATATTTCCGCTGAATGTGCCCAGAATGTCATTTCCCCAGAAGGGTTCTGAAGATTGCTGTATGCTGTCCCAGGTAGTTTCATTGGTAAAAAGTTTTTGAATTTTGTAAATATTAAAAGCCAGATTATTTTCAATAGTATCCCCGAAGGCATAAAAATCGGGATATATCCTGAATCTAACATACTGCAGGTGCTCTTCGCGGAGGAAGTCCAAAGTATCGGGCAGGTTCGGAAATCGCAGAAAAGTAAGCGCTTCATATTCGTTGTGCTTGCCGATAAAAAGAGTAGCCAGATTGAACAGAGGAAGGCGGTGTGTTTCCTGTTCGTAATCGGTTATAATGCTTGTTTCTTTGCTGTTTACGGCGCCAAGCACTATTGTATCAGGTATAAGAGTTTCGCTTATCTGAGTCGGTTTTTCGTTGCACCCTGTGCCGAGTATTCCCGAGGCAGCCGCCGTTACCGCTAATAAAAACACCGTCAGCTTATGAAAAGCAGATTTATCCATCAGTTTCAATTAAATTCCTTTTTGCGTTTTAGTAAAATGAATCAGCTGTTATATATCTCGTCATATTCCTCTACGGCATCAGCCCATGAATTATCTTCACTCATGCCGTTTTCAACCAAAACAGCCCATTTTTCTTTATCTTCATACACTTTCAAAGCTCTGCCGACTGCTTCTATGAGCGCCTGAGCTTTGTATTTTTCAAAGACGAATCCGTTGCCTTCTTCTTTTTTCAGGTCGAATTCTTTTACAATATCTGTAAGTCCGCCTGTGGCACGCACAACGGGAACTGAACCGTAGGTGAGGGAATAAAGGGCATTCAGTCCGCATGGTTCATACTGCGAAGGCAGCAGGTAAATATCTGAACCGGCTTCAATCTGATGAGCGAGCACTTCTTCAAATTCAAATTTTGCAGAGAATTTTTCGCTGTATTTTTTTACGAGATTCTTTATCTGCTTTTTATATTCCGAGGGGCCGTCGCCAAGTAAGACAAAGCGAACATCATTTTTTAATATTTCCGGCAAAGCATCTAAAAGAAGCTGTATGCCTTTGTGTTCGTCAAGCCTTGTAATCATAGCCAAGACGGGAGTGTCTTCAATGCCCTCGAGACCGAATTCGTAAAGAAGAGCTTCTTTGTTTTCAGACTTGTAATCTGAGAATTTTTTTCCGAGTTTCTTTTTGATGAGTTTATCGCGTTTGGGATTCCAAGTCCATTGGTCATATCCGTTCAGAATACCTTTAAATTTATTCTGTTCTTTTTTCAAATAGGAGTGCAGTTCGTTGGAGTATTGGGGGTCTTTTATAATGTCGGAGGCATAAGTTTCGCTGACAGTAGTGATGAAATCGGCATATTTAATTGCTCCCTTCATAAAATTCATCATTTTCTTATGGGTAAATGAAGAGCGGGATTTGCCCGGCAGTCCTGTTTTGTCGAAACTTTCTATGGGAAATTCACCCTGGTTGCTGAAATTGTGAATTGTAAATATGATTTTTGTATCCTTAAATTCTTCCGGGAAAAGCACCTTGGCATAAGCCGGGATAAGAGCTGTCTGCCAGTCATTGCAGTGTATCACGTCGGGAAACCAATTCAGTACAAGACAAGATTCGATAACTGACCTGCAGAAAAAGATAAATCTTTCGTCATTATCAGGATATTCTTTTCCTGTCTGCGGATTGGCATAAATACCTTTTTTTGCATTGAAATACTTTTCGTTAGTAGTAATGTAAGCCTGCACTTTGACTCTGGCATTCTGTATCGAAGAAGATTTGACTGTGGCTTTTTCGGTAGTATCGCTTATCGGAATACTCATATCTCTGAGCCGGTTAATCTCGTGTATCCTGTTTTTTCTTTCGGAGATACAGCCGTATTTCGGAAGCATTACTCTAACGTCGTGTCCGTATTCACGCAGCGCCAAAGGCAGAGAAAACGCTACGTCTGCCACTCCCCCGACTTTTGCGAAAGGGAAAACTTCGCTTGCTGCAAACAATATGCTTAGTGGTTTGTCCATTTTTTCAAAGTTTCTTTTAGTGTAAAATATTTTGAAAATACAAAATTAACGAAAATATTTTTATTAGTAAATTTATTTTTATATTTTTACTAATTTATATACCTTTTGAACAGGCAGGTCATATAAAAAATTTTTATTCTTTTCTTCTATTTTTCGATTAATTTTAATATCTTTGTTATTTGAAAACAAATTTAGTCGTTATCATTGACGGGTGAAAAATGGAAATAGCTTGGATATTATTAATTTCGCTGATTAAGGCTCTGGCAATTTTCACGATTGTACTGCTCGGAGCGGCCGCTCTCGTATGGGAAGAAAGAAAAGTTTCTGCGTACATTCAAAACCGCTTCGGTCCTAACCGGGTTGGTCCCATCGGGCTTTTACAGCCCTTTGCAGATGTTTTTAAACTTTTTTTGAAAGAAGACATTTTTCCTTCGGCAGCCACCCCTTTTTTCCACAGGCTGGCTCCTATTATTTCTCTCGGTGTGGCTATTTCCGTTTATGCCATTATACCATTTGCGCATTACATAGAAATTAACGGAGAGATCTTGAAAATCGGTCTCGCTCCCGATGTTAATATAGGTATTCTTTTTGTCCTTGCAATGACTTCCGTGGGCGTTTACGGACTGACCCTTGCCGGATGGTCTTCAAACAGCAAATACTCTCTTCTCGGCGGTCTCCGCTCTTCGGCACAGATGATTTCTTATGAGCTTTCGATGGGGCTTGCCGTTGTAGGCGTTATTATGGTAACAGCCGCAGACAGTTTTGCTCACGTTACAGACCCTGTTGCGAAAGAGAGCATCGGAAGTGTTTTAGCATTGAATACCATTATCCTCGGGCAGGGAAATCTATGGAACATAGTTGTTCAGCCCCTCGGGTTTATAATCTTCCTTGTTTCAGCTTTTGCCGAAACTAACAGAACTCCTTTCGATCTGCCCGAAGCAGAACCCGAACTTGTCGGAGGGTATAATACCGAGTACTCAGGCATGAAATTCGGAATGTTTTTCTTAGCCGAATATGCAAATATGGCTACTGCATCTGCTATTATATCAATACTTTATCTCGGCGGATGGCAGCTTCCTTTCCCCGCCGAATGGCTCGGACTTGAAGCAGGCTCTATATGGCTGGCAGCGGCTCAGTTTATATCATTCTTTATCAAGCTGAACTTACTTTGTTTCTTCTTTATATGGATAAGATGGTCAGTACCGCGATTCCGTTATGACCAGCTTATGAGGCTGGGCTGGCATGTGCTGCTGCCGCTGGCTCTTTTAAATATCGTTCTCACGGCTGTCGGAATTTTTATTTTCAGTTAATTCACTTATGAAATAAAAAAATAAAGGTAAATATAGATGAACAGGACAGAAAACACCGAAGCACAGAGACTCAATTTTTGGGAAAAACTCTACCTGCCGGAAATAGCAAAAGGACTCGGCATTACGTTTAAGCAGATGTTCAAGCCGAAATTCACCCGCCAGTACCCCGAAGAGCGCTGGGAGCCGACAGGCTCTTACCGCGGCAGACCCGTTTTGGTAGTAGAGGAAGACGGAGAGCGCTGCGTTGCCTGCGGCTTATGCTCAAGAGTTTGTCCTGCACTGGCTATTGAAGTAGTGCCGGAAGAAACCGACCGTGAAAAAGAACGCTATCCGAAAAAATTTGAAATCAACATGCTCCGCTGTATCTTCTGCGGCTTCTGCGAAGAAGTATGCCCAGAGGAAGCCATCGTTATGAGCAAGCAGTATGAGCTCGTCTTCACCAGTCAGGAAGAAGCTATCTTCGGAAGGGATATGCTAGATACTCCTGTAGAAAAACTGCAGGACAGGCTGGAGTTTCTAAGGCAGTGGAAGTAAATGATTTTATAAAATCATGAAATATTTGTATTTAGATAATATCAGAGGATTTACAGACACATTTATTCCTTTAAAAGATGTAAATTTTCTTGTTGGTGAAAACAGCACGGGAAAAACTTCAGTTCTCGGCATACTTAATTTGATTTCTTCACCCAGATTTTGGTTTTCTCAGGACTTTGGAAGCAGTGATTACAGCTTTGGTAATTTTGAAGACATTGTAAGTGTTTTCTCAGAAAATCAAGACAGTTTTTCAATAGGTTTCATTGAAAAAAATTTTGACAATAATAAAAAAAATAGTTTTAAATCTTTTCTAATTAAATTTATTGAGGTTGACGGCTTACCTTCTGTAAAAAATTATTGCTATATTAAGGGAACTTCAGAAGGAAAAATAAAATTCATTAATGGGGAAATTTATTATCAGATAAATGATTTATCCTCATATTCAGATATTGAAGATTTTAAAGACTCTGTTTTTCGGGGATGGTTAAATGCCAATGATAACGAGATATCCAAGTATAAGTCCATTGGTAAAAATAATTTTTCCTTTTTTCAAAGCGGATCATTGATATTAATCCCATCCATTTTTCAAAAAGGTTATACCTTTAAAAAAGATCTGATACCTGAAGATATAAAAATTGCAAGCGAAATAATGCCAAATATAACAGATAATCTTGTATGGTTTGCTCCTATAAGAATGAAACCTAAGAAAACTTATGATGAATATAAAATAGAATTCAATCCTGAAGGTTCGCATACTCCCTTTTTGTTAAAAAAATTTTTGTCAAATAAGAAAATATCTGAAAAGTTTCGTTTGAAACTAAAAAAAATTGGACAGGAGAGCGGCTTATTTGATGACATTTCTATCAAAAAATATGGTGATGGCGTTTCAGACCCTTTTGAGTTAAGGGTGGAGTTGAACAGAAAACAAATCAACATAAGTCATGTAGGCTATGGTGTTTCTCAGTCACTTCCGATAATAATTGAGATTTTTTTAAGAACACATGGGAAATGGTTTACTATTCAGCAGCCAGAAGTTCATCTTCATCCCAAAGCTCAGTCTGCCTTGGGTGAAATGATTTTTGAAAGTTTTATCTATGATAAAAAGTCTTTTTTGGTCGAAACTCACTCTGATTATATAATTGATCGCTTTAGAATGCAGTACAAAAAAAATAAAAAGGACATTCCTGACTCTCAAATTCTCTTTTTCAGCAGAAACCAAAAAGGGAATAAAGTAGTTCCAATTGAAATATATAAAGACGGGAAAATTTCTGATGAGCAACCGGATGAATACAGAGATTTTTTTATTAAGGAAAGTTTGGAAATTTTAAAAATATAAGAAATGTGTATTGTAATTGATGCCTGCGTATTTGGATCTGTGTTTAATCCCGAAGCAAAACATTTTCATAAATACGAGCCTGTGTTTAATTGGCTTTTCAATACAAAAAATAAAAAAATTAAACTTGTTTATGGCGGTAGTACATACTTTAGTGAAATCGGCAAATCAACAAAATACTTAGACATTTTAACCCAGTTAAACAGAAAAGGAAAAACTAAAGCCCTGCCAAGTAACAAAATAGATGAGCTTGAAAATAAAATTAGAAAAGAACTTCCTTTTCAATGTGATGATCCGCACCTTGTCGCTATTTTTGTTTTTTCCAAATGCCTGCTGTTCTGTTCAGAGGATAAAAGATCACTGGAGTTTATTAAGGATTCTAAATTTTATGAAGGAAAATATAGAGGTCCAAAGCTTTATAAGGATAGAAGGAACAAGAAAATACTTAATGATAAAAATATTGCAAAAATATGTATTGAGCATTAATGGGATGTTTTTGTATTTTACTTTAATCGAATAAATAAATTCTTTACCTTACCTTAAAGGTAGCCATTGTTATAATTGCCAGCATGACGGCTATTATGTAAAAGCGGAGCACTATTTTTGCTTCGTGCCAGCCGGATTTTTCAAAGTGATGGTGCAGGGGCGACATTTTAAAAATGCGCCTTCCTTTGCCGTATTTTTTCCGGGTATATCTGAAATAAGTTACTTGAATGATGACTGAAAGAGTTTCAGCGAAGAATATCCCTCCCAGAATAGGCAGCAGAAATTCCTTTTTGACCAGTATGCACAGCCCGCCCAAAGCTCCTCCTAATGCCAGAGAACCTGTGTCGCCCATGAAAATCTGAGCCGGATGCGAGTTGTACCACAGAAATCCCAGAGCTGCCCCAACAAGAGCCGCGCTGAAAATGGTGAGTTCAGCCGAACCGCGGAGATGCATTATATTGAGATAAGAAGCAAATGTGGCATTTCCCGAGACATAAGTAATCAGCGCCAGAGTCAGCGCCGCTATCCCGACTGTTCCAATTGCCAGACCGTCCAGTCCGTCTGTAAGATTGACGGCATTGGAAACAGCAGTCAGAATGAAAATAATAATGGGGATATAAAAAATGCCGAAATTTACGTTTAAATGCTTTGCAAAAGGAACGGTTGTCAATGTATTAAATTTATGGAAACTGTCTGAAAATGCCTCTGGGAAAAAATAAATTACCCCGCCTAATAACAAGCCGATTGCCACCTGACCTACTATTTTGTATCTTCCTATCAAGCCCTTTGGATATTTTTTCACCACTTTTAGATAGTCATCCAGAAAGCCGACCATTCCCAGCCAAAGGGTTGTAATGAAAATTAGTATAACGAACATATTAGCTATGTCAGCCCACAAAAGAGTCGGTATAAGCAGCGATGCGAGTACTATCAGTCCGCCCATGGTGGGGGTGCCTGCCTTGCCTGAGTGCTTTCCCACCATCTGAAGTTCCGCCTTAGCTTGCTCGCCTATCTGCCTTTTTCTGAGCACGTCAATTATAAAGGGACCCACGATAAAACTGATTAAAAGCGCTGTTATGGCGGCGGCGGCAGAGCGGAAGGTAACATAGCGGAAGACACCGAAACCCGGCGGTGAAAACATCTCGTTTATCCAGTAAAACAGATAGTAAAGCATAAAAAATGAATTTGTCTGAAACTTTTATTCAAAAATAAGGAGAGACTTTTAATAAAAAAAATTATGTGCAGGGAAATAAGCACTGCGTAAGTTATTTGACCGCTTAATTTAGTATTGCAGATTCACTAAATCTGTACAGAAGGATTAAAAAATTGTCTTCATTTTGTAACAAAATTAATTTATTTTTGTTAATAAAATTAATCTTTGAAGAAAATTTGAAATAAAATGCCTGAATTAGAAAGAACTGAATACGCACCGGCAAAAAGATACAGCAGAGAAGAAATAAAAGGTCAGCAGGAAAACTTTGGAAATATCGTTGATATCCGCCGCTTTTTGGATGCAGTTTCCGATATTTACTTTATTTTGAATGACAATAGGCAGGTCGTATGGGCAAATAAAGCCGTAGAAACCGTTACGCTTTTAAGCAAGAGAGACAGGGACTGCATTATATTCAGTGTACATAATCCGGCAAACGACCACCGGAAATACAGCTTCGGATTTTCCGGCGTTCTTTTGCGACAAAAGGCGCCCGAAAAGAGGCATAGGCACAACAGCATGATACCCTTTGCGGAAAAATATCCTGACGGAAACGTTAGTTTTAGTTCTGACGAACAAAAAGGAATATTTTTTTACGGTAAATTTCCTATTAATCCGTCAATAAAAGACGGATAAGTAAGTTTGAATAATTTGGCATAATTTTAGCAACTTACAGTTTTGAAAATAAACAGGAGAAACTTTTTGATGTTTCAATTAACAGATTTAAGAAGGTTTCCCATAGGTAATCATTTACCTGTTATTTTTTAAAGTTACTTTAATTGAAAAATAGAAAAAAAAGTTTGAATAAATCAATTGAGACAGTTATATTTCGCTTATGTTTTTAATCAATCACATGTATTTAAACCAAGGAGAATTTATAGAAACACTGCTACAAGTTGTTTATAAAAAAGAGATAAAATAAGTTGTGAAAATTCCTTATTTTAAAGGTTTTTCGGAACTACGGTTCAGAAAATTTGTTTTGTGGTTTGCACAAACGAATTTTTCAATAGATGAACAATTACAAAAGCAGTGTTTTGTGTAAGTTTTCTGACAGTGTGATAATTGAACGCCTCGCAAATAAAAATAGATAAAATACGGGCATTAAGCCTGATCTTCATTGCTTTTCTGACAGTGTCTCTCAATGCTGAAGCACAGAACGAAGAGCATTCTGCCTATTGGCTGGATGATCCTTCATTTTCCAGCGCCGGTATTTTTAATGCGGGTTTCTGGCTGATGATAGGCATGCAGAGTCCCTATACCGAAGATTATTTCAACGACGACACAAGCAATTACAGAGGCTTGAGAATACTCCATCCGCCGCCGCTTAATCCGTATGATCCCGATTACGGCAGATACAAATACGGCAGCAAGCGAAAGCCCATGGGATATAAAAGCACTGTTAGATTCGACTCGACGGGCAATAAGCTGGTTAGGGACGATTCTGTCATGATTTTCGATGTAGGGCATTCCTATCCCCTTACGATAGAAGAATATGCCGACAGAAGAAAAAAGCAGATTCAGAAACATCTCTGGGATTCGCTTACTGCTGATTATGACCTGAAGCAGGCTCTCTCGGAAGGCGATCTGGCACGTTTGCTCGGAGCAGCAACCGGCATGACCATACCCGTACCGCCTAATCCGGTTATAGGGCTTTTCGGCAAACCTGAAATAAGTATCAACGTAAGCGGTGAAATAAATCTGCGCATCGGCTGGCGCTGGGACACACAAAACCTCGGCACGGTCTCCGCTTTCGGGCAGAGCCAGTCTTCGCCCATTTTCAGTCAGGATATCAGGGTAAACGTTTCCGGCGGTATCGGCGATAAGCTCAAGCTGACAACCGACTGGAACACCCGGCGGCAGTTCGAGCATGAAAACAAGTTTAAAATCGGCTACGAAGGATATGACGACGATATTGTCCGCCTTGTGGAAGTGGGCAATGTATCTCTGCCGCTTACTACTTCCTTGATAAGAGGAGGCGAATCTCTTTTCGGGGTCAGAGCAGATTTTCAGTTCGGTCCGCTTTTCCTGAAAACTTTGGTATCGCAGAGACGCAGCCAGAGAAAATTCGTCAATGCTCAGGGCGGAGTCAGCAGAACTCCTTTTCAATTAAGAGCTTACGATTATGCAAAAAATCACTTTTTCCTCGATACCGCATATAAAACAGTTTACAGAGACTATTTCAGTTCATCGACCCCGGTTATTCCGAAAAGCGCCTCAAAAGTCCGAATAAAAGAAATTCAGGTGTGGGAATCCGCAAAAGACATTGTACAGCAGGATGCTTCTCCCGGCGTGGCTTTTGCTAATCTCGAGACTCGTCAGGTCCTAAATGAAAGCCTTCCCCAAAGCCTGCGTTTCTATCCCGACTCTATGAAAAGAGCCACCATTCAAACAGGATACGTCGAACGCGGACGATTCCGTCTTCTCGATTCTTCCGCCTTTTATTACGACATCAACCTCGGTACACTCACAATTTTCAACCTCCGTCAGGACAGAACTTATGCCGTTTCATATCGTATTGAAGGCGAAACAACGGAAAAATTTGACGACGAGTATTACGGATATACAACTAACGTAGTAGGCGAACGAGATACTCTCATTTTAAAACTGGTCTATGTTCAGAATCTTCAGCCAACCTTTAAAACTTTATGGGACAGACAAATGAAAAACGTCTATTCCATCAATGCCACAAATGTCAATCTTGATGAAACGGAAATAGGAGTATGGTACATAAGGGAAAGCAATGACTCGGCAGATGTGCTGGAGGGAGCCCCTGATAAACTTGTAACTATTCTGGGAGTTGATCAGGTAAACAATTCCACCGGGCAGCCCCCGGGAGACGGTCAGTTTGACACGAGACATCCGTTTTTTGACGCAAGACGCGGCTTGATAACTTTTCCTAGCCCGGAGCCTTTCAGACAGGGACTTCGGGATTACTTTGAAAATCAGGGCACACCCCAGTTTGCCGAAAAATATATATTTCCTGAAGTTTATGATACGACTTATGACGTAGCCCGGCTAAACACGGCAAGAGACAGATTCGTAATTTCAGGCTATGTCTCGGGAAGAGCGTCTAACAGAATTGCACTCGGAGCTTTCAATCTCGCACCCGGCAGCGTAAAGGTAACTCTCGACGGCATGGAACTCAGAGAATATCAGGACTATACAATTGACTATTATACGGGCGTCCTCATTTTGAAAAATCCGAGAGCAACACTGCCGAACGCAAATCTTAAAATTGAATACGAAGCACAGGATATTTTTAATCTTACTACCAGGACTCTTGTAGGGCTGAGAGGTGATTATATTCTCTACAATTCGCGCCGTCTTAATTCGATTGTGGGTTTTACGTTCATGCACTATGATGAATCTGCCTTGATAGACCGCGTAAGAATAGGCGAAGAGCCGGTTTCAAACGCAATGTTCGGCATCGACGGCAAGCTTGACTGGGATACACCGTGGCTGACAGAGGCTCTTGATAAGCTCCCTTTTTACGATACCAAAGCTGAGTCTCATATAAATCTATCGGGCGAATTAGCTCTGACAATGCCGGAACCAAACAAGCGGCGTTCGGAAGTTGCTTCCGACAACGGCGAGCCGGTTGTCTATATAGACGATTTTGAAGGAGCTCAGAGGTATATACCTTTAGGCTTGTCGGCAACTCAGTGGAGCCATTCATCTCAGCCGGTTGACCTTGAAATAGGCGCTACCTCACGAGAAAGGTCTCTTTACCGGGGAAGAACAGTGTGGTACCAGTACTTTATCCCATGGCTGTCTATTCAGCAGGTTTGGCCAAACCGGGACGTACTGCCGGGTAATAACAATATTAGCCCTCTGATAATTAACTTTAACCGTACTTACCGCGGTATTTACAATAAGAACCCTAATTTCCTTGACGAAAACAATCCCAATTTTGATCAGCAGAATGCATGGAGTGAACAGCCGCAAAACAAGGAAAAAATATGGGGAGGCATGATGAGGCTGCTTTCATCGTTCAACACTAATTTCGATACCGAGAATATTGAATATATCGAAATAATGATGAACCACACCGCCGAGCTGGGCGCCCGAATGTTTGTCGATCTCGGACAAATAAGTGAAGATATAATACCCGACAGTACTCTTAACACCGAAGACGGTATTACTAATGCGGCGCCTGTGCCTAACGGAATAATAGACTCCGGTGAGGATAAAGGTATTGACGCTCTCAACGACGCCCAGGAAAAAGAAGAGTATCCCTTCCCGCTCAATCTGGAAGACGATCCTGCCCGCGACAATTATGCCTTCAATTTTTCGAAACCTGATCAAGACAGGGAATTTGAGGACTTTTTGAAATACAACAATTTTGAAGGCAATGCACTGGTTTCCGAGACGGGGCAGTTCCCCGATACGGAAATACTCAATCCAAACAACGGTCTGGAGTTGATGACCGCCAATGACTATTTTTCCTATGAGATAAATCTTTTAAAAGACCCCCTCTTCAATCCGCAGATTGTCGGAGGCAATCCCGATGCAGGCTGGTATCTTTACAGGATACCCATTCGTCAGCCTCACTACCGCGTCGGAAATCCGAGCTTTTCCAATGTGCAGTATCTCAGAATCTGGTTCAAAGGAGCTTCCATTAATGCTTTGATTGCAGACTGGCGGCTTGTAGGTACGCAGTGGCAGAGGATAAGTAATTTCCAGCCTAATGTCGGTCCTAACGACAGCGTGCTGACACTCGCGTTTGTAAACCGCTATGAAAACAGCGGGCCTCCGGATTATTACACAATGCCCCCGGGAGTAAAACCGCCGAGAGAAAGAAATGCCGACCCGACAAAAGACATACGTCTTAACGAGCAGTCTCTGTCAGTTTCTGTGAAAAATCTTAAATACGGTGAAGAAAGAATGACCGTAAGGATATTTCCGCCGCAGGACATATTTTACTATAAAAAAATGAAATTTTTCGTGCACGGCGACGGAACCATGCCTGACAACATTGTCGAGGGAGCAATTCCCAAAGCTTATGCGTTCATCAGGTTCGGAACGGATTCTTCTAATTACTACGAATATCGAAGACCTCTTACCCACGGATGGCAGGATGTTGAGATTAAACTTGAAGAACTGACTGCCATAAAACAGCGCAGGGATTCTCTTCAGCAGTATCAAAGAATGGAATACGGCGTCGGTGCAGGCGATCCCTACGGTATTTTTGCAGTAAAGGGTAATCCTACGCTTACGAGGGTGCAGTTTTACGGTTTCGGTATTGCTAATCCTTCTCAAAATGCCGCAGACGAGCTTACTACCACAATGTGGATCAACGAACTCCGCCTGATAAGCCCTGAGGCAAGTTCTGATTGGGCAGGGGTCGGAAGCCTAGACATGAAACTTGCCGATCTCGGGAATATTAATGCCAGTATAAACCACTCAGAACCTAATTTTCATCAGCTTGAAGAACGGTTCGGCAATAGGGAAACCGAAACTAACTGGACAGTTAACATGCAGGGCAATCTGGAAAAATTTGCTCCGAAGGCGTTCAAGCAGATGAAGCTGCCTATAACATATACACACGCTGAGTTCCTGCGTGATCCAAAGTTCGTGGCTAATAACGACGTAAAGCTTGAAGAAGCTGCCAGACAGGAATATATCAAAGCTAAAAACGACAATCTCAGCGATGCCGATGCTGCCAAAAAGGCAGATTCTGTAAGGCGCTATTCACAGACTCTCCGAATACAGGACAGTTGGGCTTTGACCGGCGTTAAACTCGGCATACCCGTTAACCACTGGAGCGTTGATGAAACATTTAATAAACTGACTTTGGGCTATTCCTATTCTCAGGAATTTGAACGAAGTCCCGTTGTTGAACAGCGTTTTCGCTGGATGTGGCGGCTTAATGCACAGTATGCCAACACAATACCGGAATTTTTGGTTGTCCGTCCGCTCGGATGGGCGGAAGAAATACCTGTTTTAGGACCATATAACGAACTTAAAATCAACTTTTTACCATCTAACGTCAATGCCGGGCTGAATATGCTGCGCAGCCGCACAACAGAAAAATCGAGATTTTTGTCCTATCCGAGTCCAGTCATAAGGGATTTCCGCGCCGAGAGGCACATAGATTTTTCATGGAGCATAGCTCAGGGCGGATTTATCAATCCCGTTTTCGATTACGCTCTTGATATGGGAAGCACACTCGTACCTTTCGAGCTTGACGAAAACGGACTCCAGCGCACCGGAAGCGAGATAGCAGACGCTATTTTCTTCAAAGACGGGTTGATGGATTTCGGCAAAGACAATACTCTGAACCAGAGCGTAACGCTGAATTTCAAACCGAGGCTGCCATTCAAAGGAGTGGACAAATTTTTGGATATGT
>CAZOBD010000013.1:0-42531 GCA_964577665.1 uncultured Hyphomicrobiales bacterium | reverse complement strand
TTAGAAAAGAAGCATTTCTCGCCTACTTTTGTTGATGACCAAAAATTATGACCGCACAAAGCAGATAAACAAGCTTCAGGAAAAGCTCAAGAAGAGCAAATCGCCGAAGTCATTGATAAGCAATTACGGCTACAAAAAATATTTGTCTTTAGAAGGCGAAAGCAGCGTAACTCTCAATAAGGCAAAGCATAATGAGGATGCAAAATGGGATGGACTGCACGGCATCATCACCAATAATGATGCTCTTACAAGGGAGGAAATCCTTGATCATTACCGTTTATTTATAAAAAAATAATTAAATCTATAATAGATAATAAGAAAGAGAACTATTATTAAAATAGTAAATTTTCAGAATATTTTCAAATACTGATTTTAATTCTCATTTTTTTGTCATAGTCATATTATTTCCATCACTGCTTCGAAAACCATCTCCGGTCTTATTCTTTCCATACACTCAAACGTTCCTATGGGGCATTTTTTTGAGCCGTGTAAGCGGCAGGGACGGCAGTTTAAGTTTTTAATTTCAATAACTTTGTCATTGTTTCCGCGGGGAGCGAAACCGAATATCGGTGATGTAGCTCCGAAAATTGCAGCCACAGGACATTTAACAAGCCCGGCAAAATGAACGGGAGCGCTGTCGTTACTTATTAATACACTGCAGCCTTTCAGAAAATATATTGTTTGTATTATGGAGGTATCCCCTGCAATTGATATACCATTTGACTTTTCAGCAAGCCCGGTGCAAAACTCCCTTTCGGCTACCGAGCCGATAAAAACAGGCGTAATCCCCGCTTTTTTCAGCATAACGGCAAGTTTTGCAAAACTTTCGGGCAGCCACCTTTTTGTCTTCCAGACCGAACCGGGCGCTACGGCGGCTGTTTTTCCCACAATTCCATTTTCCTCTATTAAGCATTCAACTCTTTCAATGTCCTCCTGCCTGAAATTGAATTTTATTTCGGGCAGTTCCTCAGATGACTTGTTAATTCCAAAAGGCGATAGCAGTTCAAAGTTTCTTTCAATTTCATGCAGGTGGAATTTATGGCGCACTCTTTTTCCATAAAGAAATGAAGCTGCATTTTTATCAAATCCTACTGAAAAATCCGGTTTAGCAAACTCAGTAAGAAGTGTTGTCCTAAGCGAGCGGTGGGGCGCCAGTATCAAATCAACTTTATTTTTCTTAAGCTCGTTGGCAATCGTTTTTAAGCCTTCTAATCCCTTGTGAGCGTCTCTTTTGTCATAAGCAATAGTTTTATCGACAGATGCGGCAAAACGGCAGTAAGACGCCGCAGCGGGCGTAGTAACAAGTGCAAGTGTTAATTTCTTTTCGGGATAGTGTTTCTTCAGGTAATCAAACAAATAAAGTATCAGGGCGGTATCGCCGAGAAAAGCCGTTTGGATAACTGCGATGCTTTTGAATTCCTCAATGCTTCTACCTGTCATAAAAATCACCTTTTTCTTTAGGACTGTGCTTCCACCGGCGGTGCTGCCACACCCACATTTCGGGATTCTTCCTTACGGCATCTTCGAGAGCTTTGGTATGCCTTTCGGTCAGAATTCTAATTCCTTCCTGACCGTATGTGAGGTCATCATGTTTAATTTCTTTTAATTCAACTGTGTATGTGCCGTCTTTATCACGCACTGCAAAACCCATAACTATAGGCACATCAAATTTCAGCGCCAGTACCGCCGGAGTGTCGTATGTCGGCGCCGGTCTTCCGAAAAAATCAATGTAAAGATCACTTTTTTTGTCGGCGCTCTGGTCGGCAAGCAGCGCTATTACTCCCTTTTGCAGAAGCGTTTTTACTATTACACGTGCAGAGCGGTACATCGGCACAATCTTATTATTAGCCGATGTCCTGAACTCATTAAGCCTTTTGTCGGCATATTTGTTTTTCTGCCTTTTGACGATAATAGTAATGGAAATGCCCGAATAAAGCCCGCCGGAGTAAGCCAAAAGCTCCCAGTTTCCGAAATGACCCGACATCAGAATCAGTCCCTTGCCGCGGCTGTGTAGTTCATTTATCAGTTCGACATTCTTAAAGCGTATAATTCTTCTTATATCTTCTTCTTTAAAGTAATTTGCTGCCGAAACCTCTGCAAGCACAATTCCAAGATTATGATAAGACTTTTTCATTATTTCAATGTGGCCGTCGGGAGATTTTTCCGGGAAGGCGTGCCTTAGATTATCCAAAGTTATTTCACGGCGCTTTTTGCTTAAATGGCGCATTACACTGCCTATTAATCTGCCCAGCTTCTGCCTGTTATTTACGGAAAGCCAGTAAGAAACGAAACCGATTATGGTCAAAACTGCTGTTACTAGCCGGTCTCCTGTATTTTTCATCTGTTTCATCTGTTTATTTTAAGCCCCGCCCTGACCCTCCCCAAGGGGAGGGAATTCAATAACTTAGACCCCTTATTTATAAGGGGGTTGGGGGGATCTTAATGCTTGAGATTCCGGCATTCCGCTCCGCTTCAGCCGGAATGACATTCTTTAATTCTCTAAATTCAAAAATAATCATCCCCTTATGTGTTTTTTCCGTAATCATGGACGTTTCATCTGTTTATTTTAAGCCCCACCCTGACCCTCCCCAAGGGGAGGGATTTAAATGATCTTGCTCCCTCCCCTTGGGGAGGGCCGGGGTGGGGTCTCTTACGGTTTTTCATTTACATTAGGTTTTTTCAATATTTCGCATCTCATTCCCAAACTCCGATTTGGGAATGTGCTTTTCTTTCTAAACTCTGTTTTGCATTAACTCTCAAACAATCATCCCCTTGTGTGTTTTCCGTTATCATAGATATTTCATCTGCACTACCGGTTTTGTTGGTATTCCATTTCGTATTCCCTGCCGTACATAGGCACGTACTGCTCATACCAATTGTAATTTCGAGGCTGTCCTATTGCGTCGGAGTGTACCTGAATGTAGTTGTTGAACCCGGTGTAATCCACGAAATAAAATCTTATACCGCCCTGAATGTGGTCATAAAACCATATTTCATAAGCCCGCATATCTTTGTCGCGGGGATGCGTTTCTACCTGAGTAGGTTCTCCGTATTTAAGGAGAACTCTCCCCCGGTCTGTTTTCCATCCGTCTTTCATCTTGCCGTAGCTAAAAAACGTATTGGCGTATTTAATAAGTTTTCTATGTTCTTCCAGCTTTTCGTTTACTGCCGTTGTTGTATCGGGATCGCGCATTTTCCAGAAGCGGTACATGTATTTGCGTTTAGCCTCGAGGGATTCTATCATTTCATACTGTTCCATTTCCAGAGCAATGGCAAGAGGCTCCGCTTTTTTAAATTCGGTATCTACTTCTTCTTCCGATAAGGTAGCCCAATAGCTCGCTTCGTAGCTCTGGTTTTCCGTATAACCCGTTTGAAGGGCGGGCGGAACGTTAGGATTCAGCAGGAAAAATTTCTTGTACTGTGAAGCATAATTCTTTTTCTCCTCATCCTCTCCGTATGAAACAGAAGCTCTGAAAAAATAAACACCGGTCGGCAGAAAAGGCAGCGGTATTACAGGTGTTTCTATCATTGCATCCGCAATGGATTTTCTTTCTTTTTCATAGCGGAACACCTGCCTTTTGACCCCGTCATAGATTGTGTACTCTGCCGAAAAACCGTCAGGTGAAGCTGAAACAGCGTTGTAAATTTCAAAATATGCTTTGAAAACAGGTTCCTTGCCGGAGTACTCAAGCGTTGGGTTAGGCACAACATAATATCGGCTCTTTCCGAAAGGTCCCGAGAGCATTTCCCTATTATCAGTATCTTCCAGCTTCGAAGCAAGCTCAATATCGCTTAATTCCATACTCTCTTTTTTTGAAAAATCTCTGATGATAAGGTCAAAATCTTGGGCTGCAAAAGTGCTGGTATCATTTTTATCAACTACCAAAAGATGTACTTTGTACTGTCCGGGTGGAAGCATGAAAGATTTTATCCCTGTTACGTTTATTCGGAAGGAATCCGGCGCTGCTTCAACGGTGTTCGTTACAGTCCATTCTTCCGAATATAGCTGTTTGACTGCATCGCTGAAAGTAATTTTAAACACTAAATCACCCGAAAAAAACTCTCCGGCTTCTTTGTAAACAAGAGATGTATCGGGAAAAGAGTAATACATCTCCCACAAGGTGCGCTTTTCCGAATAGCGGAACTGAGCGCCGTCTATTTCAATGAAAATCTGCTTAGCGCCGGCAGTAGCAGCAAGCGCCGCCAGAAGGCATATTAGAATAAAAATTTTCAGCATAATCTTTGGTTTTCTTTTCAATAATCCATAATAAACAACGATTCACCCTTAAAAAAAATTGCCGCCGAAAGCAAAATCCTCCGGCGGCAAAATTTTTCATCCGATATACCGGATTAACCTCCGACAACCAGATTGATGCCGATGCGGTTTACCAGTCCGAGATCGAAAGTCGGGCTGATGGAATAATCTATTTCACCTTCAAAACCGCCGCCGGAATATTTGATGCCCGCGCCGCCAGCTATGCCGAACTGATCTTGTCCGAAAAGATAGCCGCCGCGAATGAAAATTATATCTTTGTAGCCCCATTCTGCGCCGAACGAAAACTGCTCGGAAACGTCAGACATGGTAACAAAATCTGCCGCTACTATCAGCGACATCGTTCTGTTCTTGATAACATCCGAAGATATACCCGCGCGGAAGGTCAAAGGAAGCTGGAAAGAGCTTGCCATATATGATGCGTCGAGCGGTGAGGCATAAAGGCCTTCGTGCATTTTTTTTGTCGTGTTAAGGTCCTGACCCGAATAAGTCTGTTCGGTGCCGAGGTTGTGAATAGAAAAACCGAGCTTTATGCCCTGAATTTCCGTGTCATACATCGTTCCAACATCGAAAGAAACGCCGCTGGCGGATACTTCCGAAAATGAGTTGTTGATGTACTTCATGGTCATGCCGAATGAAAACTGGTCGGTTAGATAGCCTGCAAAAGACAAGCCTATGGACACGTCGCTTATCTGGTAGTGTGCGCCTGTCCCCTGAGCATTGTCGAGAGTAGTTATTTCAATATCGCCGCTGTTGAATGAGACAATGCTTGCCGCGAGCGTATAGTTATTGCTTATGGGCAGAGCCAACGCCCCGAAATTGTGGCTGAAGCTGGCAAGCCATGATGTGTAAGTAACGTTTGCGGACATTGTGTTTATGTCGGCAAGTCCTGCGGGATTCCAGAAGACCGCGGTCAGATCGTCGGCAACCGAGCCGTAAGTATTCGCCATGGCCGAAGCTCTTGCGCCGACAGGTATTTTCATAAACTGGGCGCCTGCCGCACCGACCTTTACGAATTCGCCTGCGGATGCTCCGGTTATTGTATTCACAGCTTTCAAAGGAGTCAAAGCCGCAGCGCCGATTAGGAGCAGAATTAATAATATTTTCAAATACTTCATACTTTAACCTCTATTTATTTAAATATTCTTTCAAAAAAACCGGGCGCCGCTCCGCCGTGAAGCGGCGCCTAATTATTTAGATTTATTCCGGAATAAGCCTGTAACCGCCGACAACCACTGAAAATTCCTTGACTGTCTGCGCTCCGTCGGCGCTTGTGATTACGGCTATCAATGCCTGGCTTTCCACTCTCTGCCGGTTTGTGGAGAGAAGATCCCAGACTACAACCGCATGGTCTTCCGGATCGCCGCCGGCTTCATCGTGCTCAATGCTGCGGATAAGGTCTCCGGCTACTGTGTATATGTCAATAGTGCATCTTTCGGGAAGCTTGGTGAAGTAAATCTGTGCGTCATAAGGCGACTTCTGTCCCTGATGCGAGACAAAGTAAGGATTGGGTACCACTTTTATTTGATCCATCTGTTCGTCTGTGTAATCCATATTCGGAGGGGTAGTCTCTTTTACTTTAACGAGAACTTTTGCTCCCGGAAGGGGATAACCCAGCGCTCCGCCGATGGTTGCCAGCTTAACCTGATCGCCCGCTTTGAAGTCATACTCGGGTCCCCATCCGGGGCGGTCTTGCCATCTTTCATCGTCAAAAGGCTGAAATCCGAAATTTGTACTTTGATTTGCATAGGCCGAATTTACTCCGGCATGATTGAAAACAAACTGACATCCCGAGATATTCAACATATTTACAAAGTCAATAGTATCCTGCCTGTCGGTCGAGATACCGGTTAAGTAGTATCTGTTTTGAGTACCGAGATAATAATTACCTCGTACAAGATCCCTGTCTGCATTAGGATCTAACTCCGCGGTAAATCCCGGGCGTCCGGCGCCCACAGGAATCTGGAATGATGATGCGTCTCTGATATTTACAAATCCGTTTGCATGTAGGTTATATTTATTAATGAATTTGTTGGAAGAATCTTGCAATATTAGAGGATTAGGCACTCCAAAATGCGGAGCATCTTTGGATAAAGTATTGGCATCGACCTGCCTTTCAGGGATACTAAATACTGATCTGGCATCCAAAGTAGGAAGAACGATCGGCTCGAGTTTGCCCGGATAGTCAATTGTAACATCTACTCCTAAAGGCGTTGTGTGCTCTACTTTTGTTACATTTTCAATATCAAGAATGAGATAAGGTACTTCGAATGTGTTTCTTTTCTTACCGTTATCCCATGCTACGTCTATTGTCTCAATACCATTTCCTTCGCCCCATTCGGGATTTGGTTCGCGGAAAGTAACGAGATATTCCCCCGGTCCGTTATTAAAACTTCCGTAGATGGGATTTGAATTAAATCTCTGCTGTGGGAATCCATAGCCGTCCCCTTTTGTTGTATCCCATGTGAAAATATAATAATACACATAATCTCTAACAGTTTGAGTATGCAATACTTTCAACGGAGCCGCATTATATTGTTCCTTCTCGTCATAGCCTATTGCAGTTACTGGAGTTTTCATAGGAGCATCCTCAGGCGGCAGAACAGTCGTTTCCTGCAGGTCAGGCCTGAAACTTCCGCCGAACTGCTGTATGGTAAAGTCAAATGTAAATCCCATAGTGCCGTAAGCTTTCTGTGAAAATTGGAAGGCATAACATGAACTTCCGGCTCCCCCTTCCTGTGTAAAGTTACCTGTTGAAAAATAACCGGAACGGAAAAGAGATTCTCTATTGTCCCACAACGCGAAACTAATAGTATCGTTGGTTATGGGATCTATCAAGGCGCTGTCTGACAAAACATAAGACAATGCTTTTTCGGTAAAAGTCGTTCTGTAAGGCAGGCGGCAGGGATTAGCTTCCAACTGTGTTATGCCGCTGTATAATATCTCATCAGTAGTTGTATCTCTGAGAATCAGATTCAAACCGTACCATCCGAAATAATATGTTCTTTTTCTTACGGTATCCTGTGTCTGCCATGAAAGCCTTCTCCAGTACGGCTGAAATTCGAGTTCAAGGATATGACCAGCAAAAAGCTGGTTCACTCTGTCCTGATCTACTGCAAAAAACTCAAAATCATACAAGCCGCCTATTTTGTCTTCGTCAACGCTGATAACTTCAAAAGCAGCTTTATTGCCAACGGGCGCGGCTCTCGCAATCGTTTTAACTACATTAGGCGTACCTACATTACCGTCGTTTAGTTTCGATTCGATATCCTGATTGTAATCGCCTTCGTCAAAAGACAAGAGTTTATAATAATAATCTACGTTGTTAATCAGTTTTTCTGTTTTTGCCGGGTCCTCGTTTGTGTTTATTTTGCCGCTCCTGTTATCGTCGCCTATATCAAAAAATGTTCTGTTGTTGGTAATACGGCGCATATAGTCCGGTATAATGCTGTCAGCAACTACTTTACTGCCGGCAAAATCTGGGAATAAGGCTTCGGCTCTTATTTCTTGCAAGTATAAATAAACAGAATCCAGAGCCTGATGTATATGAGTCGAATCACGCATTACCTGAAGGTGGGGGTAAGGAACATACACATCCATGACAGTCATCTTCTGACCGTTTATATAGCCTGTTCTTTCTGTATTTTTCAGGTAAAACGTGTCTTTTCCCGTTACTCCGTCAACGAGTGTTGTATCGTTAAAACTTCTTTCTTTTATTGTTATTCTCTGATAAAGCAATGGATTGAAGCGGACTAAGGCTCTGTTAAGTTCAATTCTTCCCAGCAATACGGAATCATAAAGGAAAGATTGTCTGTGAGTAGCTGAGTATGGATCCCAGTCATATTCTAAAAGGGATTCTCCCCAGCCGTTTTCCTCTATATCTTTCTGCCACAATTTATAATAGTAACTTCCCCAGGGTCTCCATGCGGGTGTTGTGTCTATCATACATATTGCAGGTATTAACTCTTTTGTAGGAAAACCCATGGGATCAGGCACAGAATCCTGATAAGTAACTTTAAATCCTTCAGCTAATGTTTTTTCCGGTAGAAGCTGAATACCTTTAGCCACTCTCATCACTCTGATTGACATGGAGTCGATGGTACCGTCCTCATTTATGACGGGTCCCATAATGCGCAGTGAATCGATAAAAGGCTTGCGTATATCATCTTCCGTACCTGACTGATGGTAAGATTTATTGAAAGGAGTGGGCAGTGTCCACTGGTAAATCTGCTTCCACCCGAAAGGTCCTTTACCAGACGTGTATTCATTGCTGGGTGATACATTATCAACATCGAAAGTATCAAGGTTTGTTCTGCGTGCTCTGTAAAGACGGTAGCCCATAAAGTCAAGACCTTCTTCAAGCGGATCATGGGAAATTTCCGAAGTGGAATCCCAGGTTATCATCATTGCATTGTTGTATGGTTTCCATGTCTGGAAAAACGCTCTCTCCGGAGGTTTGGGGGCGCGGAAGTTATCGTCGTAAACTTCCTGAGCAAAGTCTGCTTTTTCAACCAGTGTGGCAAGGTCTTCGGTAGAGCCGTCGGCTTCTTCGTAAACGCTCGGGTTGGCAAGTACAATTGCCACAATTGTTCTTACGGTATCGCCGGGAGCAATATGGAAAGGACCAGTTGACATCATAAAGCGTTTGTCGCCGGCGCCTTCGTCGCCGTCTCTCAGACCGCTCGACATAAAGTTGTACCTTCCGTCGTCATCCTGAACATCATCCTGTATGTTCCAGTTCCTCATAGTAATGAGACCGAGCTGTTCATCAACCGGGAAAAAGTTCTTGTCATTTCTTACAAAACCTTCAGTGAGATGAGGAAAGGTTTCTCTTCTGATGCAAACAAGCGAGTCTTCCGTGCCGATAGGATTACCTTCCTCGTCATATTTCGTAACTACGGTGTCTTTCGATTCGCGGCACATGTGGTAAAACTCTTCGCTGGCAAAATGCAGCCAGTAGTCTGCTTCTGTTTCGACTCCGTCTATGATGGTGTCTTTTTTGCCGCCGTACTGCCGGCACCAGATAATGTCCCGCTGCTCTTCCACACCGTTGTGTATTACCGTAACGGTTGTGTCGTAAGGTTCTTCGCATTTTTTCACTGCGGGGCTTTCCAAAAATTTGAAACCAAGGTAACCGAAACCGTTTCCTCTTTCGCCCTGATCGGTGTTTGACCACTGCACGGCAAGGTTTTTGGTGGAATCTTCGTCATAATATCTGGTTCTGTCGTTAGCTGCGCCTGCCTGCGAGCGGTTTGCCATGGCAATATCCACGTCCATAACGGGAGCAAGCCAGCAGTTCATAAGTGTATCGTCGGAATAATTTATTATGTCGTAGCGGAGATATATAAAGTCCTTGTAATCGCCGTAGCCCCATGAATAAATGGTATGCTCGTACTGAAGGCGGAGAGGATAGCCCTCGTTCCTTCTTGTACCGGCGCCTCCGTCATAGTCTGAAAGGTCAGTGTCTTTGAAGGTGCAGAATATATCTTCACCGCTAATAAATGCGGGACCTTTTGGATATATAGCAGGAGTTCTTTTTTCGACCGAGTCGATGTACCAGCCGAAGTATCTGTCCACCATAAGTGTGTCATTTTCATTTGCACTGGCATCCCATATTGGCCATTCTTCGCCTTCATCTTCGTTGTACGGTACGCCGTCGCTCGATTTGAAGTCTGTTGAAAAATATACTCTGTATTTTGTAAGGATGTCCTGCTGAAGGTCATCACCGTCGGTAATGCGTCCCGGCACCATCCATGATTTACCGTTGTTGGGATTGTAAGAAATAGTAACATATTTCCTGAAGCAATGATCGCCGAAGCAGTCCGATTCTACCCACGGGGGGCGTTTCATAGCGGCAAACCAAATGCCGCCTGCAAACAAATACTGGTTCTGCGAACCGCGGGGCCAGAAGCCGCCGCCGGTGTTCCGCACGATAGGATTGGCAAAAATACCGTAGTTTGTAGTGTAAAATTCGAGATTACTCACGGTATTTTTCTGAACATCGAGCAGACCTGCCGCCGTCCTTTGTATCTGGTCGCTTCTGTCCTTTTCGGCTTTCTTGCTTAATGCGGCATGGGCGCTGCCTGATGCGAAAAGCAGCAGCAAGGCTGTCGAAATGATTAATATTATCTTATGTTTATACATATCTTCTCCATTTACAATTTTATTTTTTTTAACATAACTTTTCAATTTTTAGAATCTGAACAGAACGCCGAAATATACACTTCTGGGGAACTGGAAATTGCCTAAGAAGGAACGGCTTACTTCAAGAGCAGTTACCCATGAATCGTATTTTTCTCTCTGGGTAACAATACCGTTTCCGTCTATGTCTGCAAGTTCGTTGTACATTCTGTTTCCGTAAGTGTCATACTGGTCGGCTCCGATTGTCTCGGCAATACCAAAATCAGCTTCTTTGTACCAAGGGGTAGCGCTGAAGTCGCCGGGGCTGCGGTAAAAGCTTACGCCGTCGTCGAGCGGGTCGCCGGTTCTGGAGTAAACGCCGACGGCAGCGGTGCGGTCTGTCAGGTTGTAAACATCAATAAATAATTCCACAATTGCGTTGCCCATGCTTTCGCCTAAGTAATCGGCAAGTCTGAAAGCTTTTGTAAGTCTGAGGTCAATCGCCCAGAAATCGGGAAGACGGCTTGAGTTAATTTCGCCGATGGGATTACCCGAAGCGTCTCTTCTTGTGTAGGGCGTACCTGTCTGGAAACGTCCCGAAAGGTTAAGATTTACATTTTCGAGTAATTTAATTCCGCCGATGGAAGGTCCCTGTCCGGGTCCCCATATAAAATCAATGATTGCGTTAATCCTGTGTGTTCTGTCCCAGGGCTGAGGAAATTCTGCAAGCGGATATGAAGGCTCGCCTGTGTAAGGATCAAGCGGCAGCAGGTAATTGCCTGCCGGAGAGCTTGAAGTTCCCTGAGAATTCGAAATAGTATAATTAAGCATAAAGCCGAGGTGGTCAGCAGCCGTGGGGCGTTTTCTCAGGGTCAGCTCCACACCTTTGGAATTTCCGTATTCGGAAACTGTGTACTGGTAATAAAAAGTAGGAAGCGCCGGAACATACTTGGTGCCTTCCTGATTATAAATATCTCTGTAGTATGCGGCTATATCGAATGCAAACAAATCGGAAAGCTGATTGCTGTAACTGATTTCATAAGCGTTGGTTCTCTGGGCTTCCATGTTAGGATCGCCGAGTATCTGATTGCCGCGGAGGTTTTCAATGTTGAATCCGTCGTAAAGATTTTGCAGAGCAGGGGTCTTGTAAAAAATACCATACGAAAGTCTTACAATAGACCTGTCCGTGATAGGATAAGTAACATTAAATCTCGGGCTTATCTGCACTTTCCAAGAAGCGTCCGCAAAACCTGTATCGGATGAAACAGGGATAAAATTATCGGTATCCGTTCTGTAGCGGGCATCTGGATTAAATATGTCCATACGTACTCCCGGGCTTATTATGATACCTTTATAAGTAATCTGATCCTGCACGTAAGCCGCGAGCTTCATAGGAGTAAAAGGCTCGCTTGTTTTCTCGTAAACAATTTCATTTTCTGCATAAAGGTTGCCGCCCCACTGGTCGGTGTAAACGTCAAAGAAGGGATTACTTGTATAGGGATTGTTGTTAGAATGTCTGTGCTGTTCGAACAGTCTCACTTCAAAACCTGTTTTAAACATGTGGCCGAAATCAGTGCCTGTATCAAAGCTCGAATTATAATTACCGTCAATTTGCCAGTAATTACCGTCCCTGTAGTTAAATCCGCCGCTGTTTCCATGAGTATAAGCATTCAAGCCGTAAGCGCTGTAAAGTGTACCTGTGGAATTGCCAGGACCTTCATAGTAGCCGGTATAAGGATTTATCTGGGGAAGCTCCATCACTAAGTAGCCGTCTTTTGAAGTGCCTACCCTGTAAAGCTGTTCGTAGTTGTCTATTACTTTATTTGATCTGCCGATTTCCAAAATTCCTGCATTTGAAGACATATTATCTTCGGGATACCACATGTCGAATCCATTGAAAAAATCTGGACCTTCAGGACCTAATCTTTTTGAATACTCGTCATTGTTAGCCGTGTTAGAAATGGTCAGTTCATAAAAACTGTTATCAGAAAGAGTATGGTTAATTCTCAGCATAAGATAGCGCACAAGGTTATTGCCTACACCTGCCTGAGCTACGGCTTCGGGCATTTCCACGGTAATAGTGTCCGTCAGGTCAAACTGCTGAGAGCCGTCAGGAAGAGTTATAATGGGATGCTTTTTGCCATAGTCGTTATTGTAAAGGGAAATTCTATTTTCCCAGTTTGTCATACCCCATGAGCCGCCGACAATAAATTTTATATCGTCTGTAACTGAAAATTTAATTCTTCCCGTAATATTCCTCACCCATGTCTGGTTGTCGGGCTGTCTGCCGAGATTAGAACCCAGCGGGTCTTCGATTTTAAAACTGTTGCTTCTCCAGTTTTCATGAGTGTAATTTGCGGAAAGATAAAATGTGGTTTTGTCAAGTCCCGGAATCGGAAGCGGACCGCCGAAACCCGTTTCAAATTTATGTTCGCCGGGTCCCTGTGCTTTAGCACCTTCGCCTTCAAAGACAGGCTCGAGATACTGTCCCTCGCGGACAAGTTTCAAGCCGTGTTCCTGTGTGCCGTAAAGAGCGTTAGCATCGGTACGCCAGCGGAGAAAACCTTCGTAGCTGTCAGTACGTCCAGTTTTTACGATTGTGTTTACGATACCTCCGAGCGCTTCGCCGTATTCAGCGGAAAAACCGCCTTTTAATACCTGCACCTGCTCTGTGGCAAACGAGCTGACCATCGGAAAATATCCCAAGCCTGAAACACCCGTGCCGCCGGTAAACTGGTTGCCGACGTCCAAGCCGTCCACGCGTATCTGCGTTTCTGTAGTGCGGGCGCCGCGGATGTTATAGCCGCCGCCGCTGGAAAAAACGCCTGCCGCTGTACCTACTATAGATGTTACGCCTTCGCGGGCAGAAGATGTAATCAGATCGCTGTCGAAGTCGTCGATACTGCCAATGTCGCTTTTACGCACCATTTGGCGTGTGGCGCGTACCTCAACTTCTTCCATCTCGGTTACGGCGCTTTCAAGCTGAACATTTATCTCGGTAACATCGTCGGCGCCTATTTTTACACGGACTTCTTCATCTTTCTGTCCGATGTAAGTGATTTTTACTGTGTAAGTGCCGGGAGAAATACCTACTAAGGTAAATTTTCCGCCTCCCTTAGCCATAGTGCCTTTTGTAGTTCCGAGGAGCTGCACCGTAGCTCCGATGGCAGGTTTCCCTTCAGAATCGAGAACCTTGCCTTTTAGGGTCCCGTAGATACCCGCCGAAAGTGTCAGCGGAGCTATCATAAAACCCAAATACAGAATGATTAGAATAAGTTTTCGCATAGAAGAACTCCTTAATACAAGCTAAAATAATTCATTAATAATGCATTTAGTTAATTTCATTTTCATCATCTTACAACTGTCATCATCTTTGTCGTTCTCTCTCCTCTATGACTTAAAACGCAGTAGTAAGAGCCGGCAGCCATTTCCGCAGTATTGAAGCGGAGCGAGTGCATGCCTGCGGACATTGCGCCCTTGTGTACAGTCATTATTTTTTGTCCCATAAGGTCATAAATATCAAGAGAAATATCTCCGCTTTGGGGAATATTGAAGGTAACAAGAGCCTCGCCGGAAGCCGGATTGGGAGAGATTGCGCTGATATCTGCGGAAGCATCCTGATGTTTTGTATCTTCCACGCTAAGAGCAATACTTCCGTCAAAATGTCCCATCATTACATGCTGGGGAACCTCAATCATAAGCTGGTTTGCTCTTTGAGCTATCAAGTCCCCTTCGTTAATATCCGGATCGGGTTTGGTCATAACTTTCAGAAGAGGGATGTTGTTCAGATCATTTGGCACCAGATTGGGTATCCAAGTCAGCCTGTCAATTTCAAATGTCTCCGTAAGCTGTTCAGGAGAAGACCATTTATCTTCACCGGCTCTGCGGACTGCAAACATAATATCCGAAGAAGAAACCGGATCATCTATCCCTTCAACTTCCCAAAAGAATGTCTGCAACCATTTTGCTATAAGATATTCTCCGTCAACGGAGCGGGAAATCTGAAATTCAAATACCATCTGGTTATGTCCTTCATTATCGGCATTGATATAAAGCAGAAAAGTCGTCGTAGGCATTGAAGCTATTTCTCTTATGCCCCAGGCTCCGCTTTCCCTGTAGATTTCAACCACCTTTCTGAATCTCTGCTCGTCAGGTACTTCTGTTGTTACAAAATAGTCCTGAAGTATGCAGATAAAACTGACATCACCGTTTGGCATCACAACCATATCGCGTGCAATCGAATAAGTAAAACCTTGTCCGGAACCGCCGCCCCAAGTAAGAAATACGGAATCGGGCATTACGGCGCCGTTGTCTTCGGCAAACTGCCTGATTATTTCTTTGGGCATTATGTCCATTTCCGACCAGCTTTCGCCGTAATCCCCGGATTCGGATATGCAGAACACGGGAAAATTATCTTCGGTTGTTTCACCGAAAAGCCCCATGGCGCCCATTACCATGTTATGCCCTTCTGAAAATTCAAGTCCCGTAAGCGACGAGTAACGGGCATCGTCCTGTTCCCAGTTGATATAAAAATTATGGCTGTCCCATGCATCAGGAATAACGGGCACCCACTCGGAAAAAGTTTCATTTGATTTTCTGTAAGCGATATTGCCGTTTTCATCGCGGGGAGTACCTGTGGGGGGATGAACGTTGCCCGCTGCTAAGCCGTATGGCTGCTCGTCGGCGCCGAATCCTGCTACCAAGCCGGCATCAGTTCCCCAGCGAAGTTCAATATTTCCGTTTTCAGTTTCTTTGTAAAAATTTTCAGCTAAAAGGTTATATTCACTGCTGCCTTCAATATAAATACCGTTCATAAAACCGAGCCATCCCCAGTCGGGATCGGGATTTTCGGCAGTCATCGGAGACGTATAAATAACATAATAAGTATTGTCCTGATCTACGAAAGGAAAAAGACTCGGATAACGCGCCCAGCCTATTCCCTGCTGGTCAGTATCGTACACCTGAATCGGGTCTCCCCAGTTAGCGCCCCAGTCTTCGGAAACGCGCAGAAAGAGATTGTCAAGAATATCATTAGTATTTTCAGAGCGGGCTTGGGTTCCGCGCTTCAGCGTCATAAGCAGGTTTCTGTTAGGTTCATACATAAACGGCTGCTGGCGGAAACTGTAATATGAATATCCGTTTTGAAGAGAATCAAAAATCTGGAAATCCACTTCCTGCATTTTATCGTAATTATTGCTCTTTAAACTCTTCTTCACCATATAATCCGGTACTTCAAACTCGTCAGCAGGAGTAAGAAGCGGATTTTTCATTCCGGGAAAGACCGGTTCGTTTGCAGCCGGTTCATATTCAGCAGCGTATGCCTGCGACGCGGCTAATCCTAATATCAATGATGCCAAAATAAGTAAATAAGTTTTCATATAAATCCTCCGTTTTAGATTTTATTAAAATGTCGCAACAATTTCAAAACTACGAACTTCAAATATACTAAGATTTTTTTGGAATTGTTAATAATTTTGTGCAAAATTAACATTTTATTCGCTATATGACAAAATTTTAATCCTATTGTTTACAATAATTTATATAAAAAACAACCTTAGTTTGCATATTAAAATCTCAGTTGTACTCCGTATATTAATCCTAAGGTGCTTCTCATGCTTTTGCCGGCGCCGCTTTGGGTGCTGGGTATATCGAATGAAAATACTCTGCCTTCCAAGCCTGCCGTCAAGGACAATCCGCCTATGACATTATATTTTGCAAAGGTTCTGCCGAAAGCCAGCAGCCCGTCGGTGGAAGCTCCTGCGCCAAGGCGTCCTGTAACCGAAAGATTGTTCGTTTCAAAAAGCTTCCTTTCATAAAAAGCGGATGCCCAGAAAAGGTGCCTGCTGCGGTCGAAAGAAAAGCTGTGCCCCGAAAGAAGCTCGCCCTGATCAGCGGGGTCTAGCTCTTCAATATTGTTTTTCTTCATTTTACCGACGGGCAGCTTTACTACAACATCTTCGTTATAACTATATTCAGTATAGCCTATTTCCGCTCCTATCCAGCTCTCTTCGGTGATGTTGTAGGCAATGCTCTGCGAAAAATGGGCTACCGATACGTCCTGATCTCCTTTGAAGCCGCCTACTAACACATCATTGCCGAACATGGTCATTATTTCTATGTTATTAGCGGTAATAGTGTTTATATCGTAAAAGCTCATTCCGTTCATACTGCCGCCGGTGCCGCCGAAGCGGGGAATTACCCCTGTGCGGTTAAGCGAAGCCCGCAGGCTTTCGTTACCCGCAAAAATATCACTTCCGCCTGCGCCGTATCCTGCATCGCTGATGCCGCCGCCGTTTTCGCTTTCTTCTTCAAAAACAAATGCGCTTAGCTCAAGATTCTCTGAAATACCGGCGCCGCCTGAAAATTCCCCCTCAACGCTTTCGGTCGAGGCTATAAATATTTCATCCGCAGCGGCTGCGTTATTGTCGGAAGCATTGCCGTAAACGTCTGCAATTTCGTTAGAAGCTCTGCTAACCTGATCTTCCGCGGCTGCATTATTTAAATAACTGCCTGAATACTCCGCTGAGGGAAATTTGTACTCCGCCGAAAAGCTTCCGCGAATCATATTATTAAGATCACTTATCTGAAAAATGCTGATTAGGAAAAGCAAAGTAACGGCTGCAGCCATCGAGTAATAACCCGGCGCCAAAACAGGCTTGCGCGCCTCCGGCGAGTCCGCTAACATCTTCATCAGCACAATATCTTCCGTGTTTACATACAGATCTTCCGGAGTCGTGATGCTTTCCGCATCTTCCAGAAACTGCGAGCGCAGCTCCATTGATGCGTCAAACTTCGCCTGCGCCGTGCCGTCCTGCGACAGCAGCTCGCGGAGGGCGGCATCTTCATCCCGGGTCAGTTCCCCGTCAATATACTGCGATATAAGATTTTCAAGATTCATATAATTCCTGCTTAATAGGTGTTAATAATTTTCTCAAAGTCATTCTGGCTCTGTAAACCCGCACTTTTGCCAGCGACAGCTCTATGCCTGCTATCTTTGCGATTTCCTTGTAAGAATATCCCTCGTAATCGCGCAGCAGCAGAGCCTCACGCAAAGCTTCCGGCAGTATATCCAGCGCTTTCTGGATTTGTTCCTTCAGCCCGATTTGCCCCGTGCGCTGCTCCACGCTGTCGTGGTACTCCTCGTCAAACGATTCGCTGTCGCGCCGCTTCCTGATGATATTCAGGCAGTTGTGGCGGGCAATGGTAAAGAGCCATGCCGAAAAATTATTACCCCTGAAGTCCTTTCTGTGTTCGTAAATGCTGATAAATGTTTCCTGAAAAGCGTCCCGCGCCTGCTCTTCGTCGCCCAGCATACGCAGGCAGAAACGGTACACCTTCTGGTGGTACCGCTCGTAGAGCATTCTAAAAGCCTCCGCGCTCCCCTTCTGAAGATTGCTCATCGCTTCCTTCAGTACCGCATCGGCTTCGCTTTCATGACGCTTTTTAAACATTTTCAAATCTTCTGTTAAAATTATGTTAAGTACGCTTTTTCTTCCTTTTCTGACCTAAAGACACACAAGCCTGCAAAAAAGTTACAGCTTAAACTTAATATTTTTTTAAAAATTAAAAAATTTTTTCATAAAAATATATACATAATATTCATTTATACCCGAATAACTCTCTTTTATACTTCATAAAAATTTATTAAGACAAACTTCTTTACAAAAAATATATTTATACATTTCTCCTCATTTCCAAACTCCGATTTGGAAATGTGATTATCAAAAGAAACTCTGTTTCGCCGTTGGTCAAACTGAGTTTGAATTGAAATCGTCCTGTCCAAATCGGAGTTTGGACAGGAGGAAATTATTGCTTTGAAAGCATCTTGGTATTAAAACGAATTTCCTTACAAAAAATATACTTATACATTTCAATTTAAAAAGCAATTCTTCATTATTCATATAAAAATTAGTATAACTTTAGTAAATCATTTAAAAATAAAAGCATTACAAAGACATAATTAATATTTTCGTAAAGGATTTTCGATATATTTCATTAAAAATAATCTAAAAAGAGCCAAAAAGAACGTGCAGCGCACCCTCACGCATGTTCAGCGCACTACTGCGAAACAGATAAATTTAACTGCGAAGGATATAAAAACATTTACGATAAATAAAAAAATAGATTCTACGGATAAAAAAAGAAATACAATATATAATAAAATGAATACGGCGGACATAGAAACAAATGCGGCGGACTTATAAAGAAATACGATAAATAATAAAAAGCGTTATTTATCTTATTTTACTTTTATTTAGGAAAAAAATTTGCTTAGGAAATGAAACTTCAAAAGAAATTTACATTAAAATTTCAATTCTATTAAATACAAATAAAATAAGAAATTTCCATTAATAAATATAAGAGATACAAGCAAAACAAAGATTTTGCGTCTATGATTTCTGATTGTTAAAAACAAACCATCGGAGAAAAAATGAAACGACTCACAGCAGCCATATATTTAATGTTAACAGCGGCGCTCTTGTCCTCTTCAGCACAAAACACGCCCGTCCTCGACGCGGCAGAGCAGGAAATGCACCGCTTTATGAAAGAACTCGCCGGCGAGCCAAACCCGCCCTATTTCATAGCTTACGGAATTACCGGCGAAAAAGCGGAAACAATGACGGCATCCTTCGGCAAACTGCTGGCGGAAAATTCAGAGCACACGCGCTCGCTGGACATCGACTTGCGCGCGGGCAGCTACGAATTTGACAACACCCACATCATCCGCGGCAATTCATTTTCGTTTTTCAGCGGCACCGGCACGGCAAAACTGCCTCTCGGCAATGACATGGCGGCGCTCAAAAATGCCATCTGGAGCGCAACCGACCGCCGCTACAAAAAAGCTGTGGAAAAACTCGAAAAAGCTTTTACCAACAAAGCGGTGAAAGTGCTGGAGGAAGACACATCCGCCGATTTTTCCGAGGTGGTACCCCAAAAAGAAATAGAAGATGCAGTCAAGTTTAGCTTCAACAAAGCGGAATGGGAGCAGAAAATAAAACGTCTTTCCTCCATTTTCTTCGGAAACGAGAGGCTTTTTGCGGGGAACGTGAGCATCACCGCCAAGCTTAGCACAAAATATTTCGTCAGCACGGAAGGCGCCCGCCTGCGCTGGCACGAACCGTATTACCGCATTTTCATCTCCGCAAAAGCCAAGGCTGAGGACGGCATGAGCCTGCCGCTTTACAAATCGTGGTTTTCCTTCACGGAAGAAGGCTTGCCCGGCGAGGCGGAAATCGAAAAAGCCGTAAGAGAAATTATTCAGACTTTAGAGGATTTGCGGGAAGCTCCTCTTGCGGAAACTTACTCGGGGCCGGCAATGCTTTCCGGCGAGGCTTCGGGAGTGTTCTTCCATGAAATTTTCGGACACAGAGTAGAGGGTCACCGCCTGAAGGACCCTAATAACGCTCAGACTTTTAAAAAATCCCTCGGCAAAGAAGTGCTTCCAAAGTTCATCGACGTGGTCTTCGACCCCAAAAAGAAAGAGCTTGCCGGCAAAGAGCTTTCGGGCTATTACAAATATGACGACGAAGGGGTAAAATCTCAGACCGTTCAGGTAGTTGAAAACGGCATCTTCAAGAATTTTCTGATGAGCCGCTCCCCGATAGAGAATTTTCCGGCTTCAAACGGACACGGCAGACGCGAGCCGGGCTATTCGGCAGTATCCCGCCAGTCAAACCTGATAGTAGAGTCGAACAATAAGAAATCAGTGGATGAACTAAAAGAAATGCTGCGGGAAATGTGCCGCGAGGAAGAAAAAGAATACGGATTGTTCTTCGTGAAAGTGCAGGGAGGCTTTACATTTACGGGCAGAACAATACCAAACTCTTTCAATGTAAATCCTCTTATAGTTTACAAAGTTTACACCGACGGCAGACCGGACGAACTTGTGCGCGGCGTTGACTTAATCGGCACTCCTCTTACCACATTTTCAAACATAGTGGCAACGGGCGATAACATGGGCGTTTTCAACGGCATGTGCGGCGCCGAATCCGGCAGCGTGCCCGTGTCGGCATGTTCCCCTACGCTGCTTGTCTCGAAAATAGAAGTGCAGAAAAAGAAGAAATCGCAGGCAAAACTGCCCATTCTCGCTTCGCCCATAACCGAAGACAGCAATTAATTTTTGGAAATAAACAATTAAGATGCCGGACATCCGGAAAAAAAATCAATAATACTATCAGGAAAGTAAAATGAAGAAAACCGGTTTAGTTATAATTGCACTAATATTAAGTATAGTTGTAAATAATCTTAAAGCCTTTGACGACAAAGAAATTATGCAGGCTATGCGCGACGAGATAAAAAGAACTATGGACAGCCTCTATCTCGAATCGCTTGAAAAACCATATTATGTGGAATTTATGCTGGAGCATACCGATTCCCGCGTTGTAAGAGCATCGCTCGGCAGTGTCCTCGATACTGTTACAAACGAAAGAGCGGAACTTGACGTCGGCTTGCGTGTTGGCTCTTATGAGCTAGACAATTCAAACTTCTTTGATTTTGCATTCAGTTTCTTCGGCAGCGGCGACGACGAGGAAACTTTCTCCGGCAGACGAGTGCCACTGGAACTCGACTACAAAAATCTCCGGCGTGAGCTTTGGCTCGCCGCCGACGCGGCATATAAGCAGAATTCCGAGATTTATTCAAAAAAGCTCGCCGTAATGAAAAACCGCATACGCAAAGATACAACACCCGATTTCATTCAGCTTGGTCCGGCGAGACATTATTTAAAAAAGGAAATACCGGAGTTTGATAAGCAATATTTCGTCAATCTTTGCAAAGATTTATCTGCCGCTTTTAAGGATTATCCCGATATTCATGTCTCAAATGTATTAGTGGAGTATATACCCAAAACAACATATTATGTCAACAGCGAAGGCAGAGAGTATATAAAGACAGATTTTTATTTGGGGATGGAAGCAGTTGCAGCCACTCAGGCAGACGACGGTATGCCCCTTGCCGAGTTCTACACGGCTTTTGTACATAATCCAAATAATCTGCCTTCTAAAGATTCACTCTTAAAAGCAGTAAAAAACATTGCGGCTAAATTAGTCGAACTGAAAAACGCAAAATATCTCGACGAACCTTATTCCGGTCCTATTTTGTTCGAGGATCAGGCTGCAGCAGAAATTTTCGCGCAGGTCTTTGCGCCTAACCTTGTAACGCAGCGCCAGCCCATGACTGAAGACGGTGTGCGCGAAAGCGACCGGTACACTGCTTTTCAGATGAAAATCGGCGGAAGGGTTCTGCCGGAATTCCTTTCGCTGAAAGACATACCTTCACTGGAAAAATTTGACGGAACGATTACACTCGGTCATTATCAGCTCGATGACGAAGGAGTTCCTCCAAAGGATGTATCACTCGTTGAGGCAGGTTATCTGAAAAACCTGCTTTCCTCAAGAGTGCCTATCCGCAGGGTTAAAAAATCCAACGGACACAAGCGCGGCGGAGCGCCGATGTTCAGCGTGCTAAAACTGGAACCCGTCAAAGGAAAAGCCTCTGCCTTCGAGGAAATGAAAGCCCGCATGATGAAACTTGCAGCAGACCGCGAACTACCTTATGGCATCATTGTCAGGAAAGTAATGAACCAAAATATAATGTTCACCACATTACAGCGAATTACCAATGCGGAATATCCCACTCCGCGAAGCGAAAGCAAACTCGCAATAGCCGAGGCTTATAAGATTTATCCTGACGGCAGGGAAGAGCTTGTCCGCGGGGCAGAGGCAAACGGATTTACGGTTCAGTCTTTCAAAGATATTATCATGGCTGACAAAGATTATTACGTTCTTAATTTCCTTGCCCCCAGTGTAGTCTCTGCATTTATTTCCGGCGGCGAGCAGTTCGTAGGCTCCACTGTTATCGTCCCGGACATCCTTTTTGAAGACGGTGAGATAAGACCCTTAGAAAGTGATTTTCCAAAGCCTCCTCTGCTGAAAAATCCAATTGGAAAAAAATAGTTTTCATGCCGGGATGATGAGATTTATTATAATTATATCCTCAAGCGCTGCAATTGTCCTGATGGGTCTGTACAGCTATTTTACACACCCCTTGCAGCCTTTCCCTGAAAAATACGGTATTGAAAAAAGTGATGTAAATAAGCCTCTGAGATTAAGCTACCTGCTAGTTCTGAAATCGGAAAGAGACATATTATACGCAAAAGACGATACCAATATGCTTATTGTTGACATCGAAAATGCCGAATTTCACAGGCAAATACATCCGGAACCCGGAGAAAGGGTAAGCGTAAAAGCTGTTTTTACAGGCGGAAACACAGTCAAAGCAGAGTTCATCCACACACATAAATATAAAAGTTACAAGATATATGTCTCGCTTATCGCATTGTTTACTGTCTTATTCCTGTTTTTTAGATACTTCAAATTTGATGTAAAACACTTGCTGTTCGTGAAGCGCTGATGCCAGACGTAATGGTACATACCGCAGCGGCTTTTCTTGCCCGCAGGAGAGCATGGGATACAAGTCTGATAATTCTTTTTCTTTTCGGGGCAATGCTGCCCGATTTGGTTTCCAGGCCCTTTTATTATTTCTTCCCGGAAATTGAAATGTTTTTCATTGCTATGCACACCCCGCTTGTTGTTATTTTGTTTTGTATTCTCCTTTCCCAGTTTTTTCAGGATGGTTTCAGAACAAAGGTTTTTCTGATACTGTTCACAGGTTCACTCACTCATCAGTTACTCGACTTATTTCAAATCGGATATAGTCTTAACGGTTACATGTGGCTTTTCCCATTTGATGATAAAAATTATTATATTGGACTTTACTGGCCCGAGGACCCGCTTTATGCCATTCCGTTTCTACTTGCCGCAGTATGCATCGATTTATTCTTTACTTACAGAAAAAACAATAAAGTCAATCACTTAAAAGGATGATAATTTTTAGAATTAAGAATGTCATTCCGTCTGGAGCGAAGCGCAATACCGAAATCTCGCGTATGGGGAACTCCTCTTTTTCCCCTCTTGGGGAGGAGAATTCCTCCCTCCCTTACTTGTAAGGGAGGGCCGGGGAAGGATCAAAAAAAACAGATGAAACATCAATGATTTGTAAACACCCAAGGGAATGAATATATTGGTAAGATGTCCGACACCTTCGAGGTGTCTGACATCTGAAAATCAAAAATTTCCCCTCTTGGGGAGGAGAATTCCTCCTTCCCTTACTTGTAAGGGAGGGCCGGGGAAGGATCAAAAAAAACAGATGAAACGACCATGATTAAGAAAATCACACAAGGGGTGATTATTTTTAGGTAGATTAGCCAAATCATAGAGAAAAAAACGTAATGTAAATGAAAAACCTGAAGAGACCCCACCCCGGCCCTCCCCAAGGGGAGGGAGCAAAATTATTGAATTCCCTCCCTTTGGGGAGGGTTAGGGTGGGGCATAAAAAATAAACAGATGAAATCGGAGTTTGGGAATGAGATGCTAATAAAACAGTCATCCGATGACTCAAAGTTACAGGATGAATATGCAGTATGGAAGATAAGAGCATACGCATTATCTGAAAATTTCCATTGTTTCCTTCAGGCTTATCATTCCGCTTCTCTGCTTGATAAACTGCAGGAACTCACCGTAAACAGGCAGTTTTTCCAAAAGTGCGCTGCTGCCAAACAGAATAAGTTTCTGACGCGCCCTGGTTATTGATACATTCAGCTTTCGGTCAACCTTTGCACCTGCAAATACAGTTTCCGAACTTATCCTTTTCAACAAATGCTCATGGTTAACTGCATAGGAGATTATTATTATATCTCTTTCAGAGCCTTGGAAACGCTCTACGGTGTCTATTAATATTATTTCTCTCATTTCGGGCGGAAGCAGGCGGTAAATCTCTGAGCACTGAGCTCTGAAAGGACTTATCACACCTATTGTGTTTGAGTTGAAATCAAGCTCCCTGCGGTAATAAACATCCCTTATCTTCAAAATGAGTTTTACAGCGGCAGCCGCTTCAAAAGTATTTACTTTCGTTCTTTTTTCAAGAGGAGTATCAAAGAAAATAATTCTTGAGGCAGAAAGTGCAGATTCCAAGGAGTCTTTTTCTGCGACAGAAAATAAACTGCCGGGAGCGCTCTGCCAGCCGTGTTTGAAAAACGTTTCAAGCTGTCCTTCATAAAAATAATTTCCGGGAAAGAACTGTATATCCTCGTGCATCCTTGCCTGATGGCGCAGCATACCATAAGCTTCGTTCCATCCCGCTTCCGAAGCATTTCTAAGCAGTCTTTCAAAAAGAGATACGGCAGGATTCACCAGATTTACCGAACGAAGGTAAGGATTTTCTGTCGAGACCATGTTCTGCTCCTGCAGTACTACGGCAGGAAGCTGTTTTTCATCACCTATCATGATAAATCGTTTCACTTTGGTAAGTATTCCGATTATCTGCGGTTCGAGTATTTGCGATGCCTCGTCGATAATTGCCGTATCAAAGCGGAAAAGACCGAAAATCTCTCTGTTCATCAAAGCAGAAGAAACAGTGGAAACAATTACCCTTGTTCTGCCGGTAAGTTTATAAACTTCCCTGAGAGGAAGAGTCTCCGTAAGGTGCGGCAGCAGGTTCCTGGTATCTTCACTGCAGTTTTTCGAGCCTATTCTTAAAAACGGGAAGTCATCGTCAATTTTTCTCAAAGCAGAACATATCTCATCTACTGCTCGGTTCGTATATGCCAGCAATAAAATATGATCATTGGTTTCCTCGAAAATGATACGGACTAAATTTTTAAGCAAATAAGATGTTTTTCCCGTTCCCGGTGGTCCCTGCACAAGAAAATAATCCTTGGCAGAAAGCGCTCTCGAAACCAAGATATTTTGAAATTCACTAAGCTCTTGCAGCTTGTACATTTTCAAATCATCAAACCGGGGCTTTGCCAGTCCCAGCAGCAGTTCCCTTTTTTCTTTGCCTGCCTGAAGAAAATCGAAAAGGGATTGAAAAAGACTTTTGGAACCGGATTCTATCAAATCATGCTCTGCCGCCCATTTGCTCCCGTTTAGAAACATTTCAAAAGAGCTTAGTTTATTTCTAAGGCTTATAACAATTTTCTCGGAATTAAAATCTTTTACGTACCCTTTTATCAATGCACCCCGCCACACCTCATTTTCGCTGTCTTCCGCGTAGATAATGACTGCATCGCCTTTTTTTACCGATCCTGCAAATATGTCCTCATTTTTTCTGAAGCAGATGTGAAACTGATTAAAATCGCTTTCTTGAGGCGATACTTCAAGCCCTGAAATTGCAGTCATCGAATCTGTTTTTTCAACGAGAGTCTCCTTCCAAAGAGCAGAATAGCCGTTTCCCCTGCTTCCTGCAGTACCTGCTTTGGCGGCGTACAGTTCGGCAGTAATAAATGAACTGAACTCGTGGAAATATGCTCTTTCGGTTTCCGAAGCGTTCCGGTATGCATTAGCAAAACGAACCGCATGTGCTTCGGAAAACTTAGGAATACTGCCGATATTTTGAAGTGTCAGCGATTGAAACAGGCTGTAATTTCCGAGGATCAGGTGCCGCTCTGCGGCAGCTATCCGGTTTCTGCATTGAACGGCTTCCTGCTTTTTCCGGACAATGTTCGGAGCGTCGCGCAGAGGAAACTCTCCCGCTCCCGAATAAAGGATACGGGATGTGCCGGTTCTGTTATTGTATGCAGAATCGAGGAGGAGATTATAACAGGCAGTCTGTGCCAGATGATTGTTCCATACTCCTATCGGTATTTTTTTCCCGCCGGGCAGATCGATTGAATACTCTTTTGCGGGAGCTTTACCCGATTTAAGCTCCACGATATCCTTTCGAAGAGGATCACTGTCATATTCAATCAGCAGATCAAGCCTTCCCTGCAATCCGTAATCAGGGGAAATAAAAGAGGGTTCTACCGAACTGCGTTCCTGTGCGCCGTTAATAAGTTTTTTTAACCTGTGATAATGTGCTTCGGCATTGGTTTTCATCTGTCTTACACCGCTGTTGTCCGTTCTGTATGCATAAAAAAGCTGAAGCGGCTTCATAGAAACAGCCTTATTATAGATTTCATCAAAAACGGCATCTTTGTCATTAATCAATTCGTCGAAAATATGATTTACTATGTTGCCGGTAATCATTTTTACACCGGCAGGGCTGTAAATATACTTTTTTAAAAAATAGAGCAAAAAATTGTAACCGCTTGTCTGAAAGCATTCCGCAATATCCGTTACGTCAATCAAAATATCCGGTTCAAGCACCAGTACGCTTTCCAGACCGGTACGGTAAAAATCTCTTCTGTTTTCAACCGGCTTAATTTTAAATAAATTTACGGATGCGCCCTCAAATACCGTATCGTAGAAATCTGTCCAAAAATGGGTAAGCCTAAGAGAAAATTCACCCAAATCGTAACTGTCGCATAGTATTTCGGCTTCTGTGATATTGCCCGTTTTATCGGTTTTTGCTTTTCCCTTTTTTATAACAACCGCATGAGTTTTATCGATAATGCCAGTCTTTTTAGTCTTGAAACCAAAGTCTGCAAAGTCGTTTTTCTCTCCAATTCCGGCTAAAATTTCGGCAGGAACAGGTGTAGCGGAGTACTCGGAAATTAACAAAGCGGTTGAGTAATAGATTGATTTTAAGATTTTTTGCGCAGGTATGAAATTTTTATCGCTCCGGGTTCTTTTCAAAAGATACTGAGTCTTTCTGGCAAGAGCGGCGGTTTCTTCCGAAAATCTGCTGCTGCTTAAAAAATAAATCAACTTAGAGTAAAAAGAACTGAAAAACAGTTTTTCGGATTTCAGTATTTCGCCTACCATATCGCGGAGAAGTTTCCTGACCAGCAGCGCTTTGCGGCGGCTGCCGTTTTCACTATTCATTATTTCCAGCAGGGCTGAAAAGTAAAACTCCGAAAATTCCAGCTTGTCAAAGTTCATTGTCCGGTCTGATATCCTTTAATCTCAACTGGGGGGTGGGAAAACCGTTGAAATTGGTTGATTCCAGATTGTAGATGATAGTAAAAGGCTTTTTTGAATTGATAATATTTATTTTACTCGAAAGCTGATAGCCGATGGCATCTATGACAAAATTTGACTGGTAGGCACGAAACTTCAAATGCTGATTTCCCAGTATTTTCACATTATTGGCGCTTGTAACTCCCTTGGAAAGGAATATCGGCTTAAAATTGTCATAACCGTAAGGAGCAAATTTACTCAGCACTTTAAGGAACTTCGGTGAAAGGTCGCTGAGTTTCAATTCTGCATCTATTATATACTCGGGCACCACCATATCGTTTGTTATTTCTTCACGGGCTATTGCATCAAAATCCTCTGCAAAAGCCGCCACTTCTTCTTCATTCATTGAAAGTCCTGCGGCATGTTTGTGTCCGCCGTATTCAATAAGGTATTTATCACATTCTTTCAAAGCGCCGTGTATGTCAAAATTGCTGATGCTCCTTGCAGAACCTTTTGCCATATTGTCAATTGAAGTCAGCAGCACCGTCGGCAGATGATAGCGGTCAACCAGCCGCGATGCCACTATGCCTATAACGCCTGCATGCCATTCGGGATGATGCAGCACCACCGAACGCCTGTCCTTGTTTTGCAGCCATCTGTCGGCATGTACGATAGCTTCTTCGAATGTCTTTTCATCGAAGACCCTGCGGCGTCTGTTTTCCTGCTCAAGCTCCTGAGCAATACGGAAGGCGGCTATTTCATCCTCCTGAGTCATCATTTCAACGGCTCTGCCGGCATCACCAAGTCTTCCGGCGGCATTGATAAGCGGCGCCATTGCATAAACAATATTAGAAGCGGAAATGGCGCCTTCTTTCAGGCGTGTGCAGTAGATAAGCCCCTTTATGCCCGGGCGGGGTTTCTCGTTGAGCTGCTTCAGCCCGTATTTGACGAGAATTCTGTTTTCATCCACAAGGGGTACCATATCTGCGGCAGAGGCAATCGCCACAAAATCCAAATATTTAAATGCGATATCAGGCTTCCCGAGTTTTATCCCGACTGCCTGTATCAGCTTGAAAGCCACACCGCATGCGGCAAGGTATTTGAAAGGATAACTGTTGCCCGGGGTCATTGGGTCAACAATGGTATAAACGTCGGGTACTTCAGTACCCGGCTCGTGATGATCGCAGATGATTACATCTATGCCCTGCTCTTTGGCATATTTCATCGGCTCGTAAGAGGTTATGCCGACATCAACCGTAATGACCAGACCGGCGCCTTTGTTTTTGGCGTGGTCAACGCTGTTTTTGGAGAACCCGTACCCCTCATGAAATCTATCAGGAATATAGTAAAAGGCATTACCGCCGACTTCCCGCAAATACATCTGTACCATTGAGGCACTTGCGGTTCCGTCAACGTCGTAATCGCCGTGTATCCAAATCCCTTCACCGTCTCGGATAGCTCTAATAATCCGTTCCGCTGCCTTATCCATACCGTCCATCAGGAAAGGGTCATATAAATCCTTCAGAGACGGCTCGAAAAACTTCTCCGCTTCTTTGAGCGAATCAACTCCACGAGCGACAAGAACCTTAGTCAGGCTCTTGGGTATTTTTAATTCCTTTGATAAATTTGAGACAGTATTTTCATCGGGTTCTTGCCTTTGTGTCCACCGATAATTCAACTTCTATTACCTATTTAATAACAATTGCTGCAAATATACAAATAATATTATTTCATACAAAAAAAAGTGTGAAAAAATTTCCACACTTTTCTATAATTAACATTTAATAAGCAAAATATAATATTTAAGACATTATTCCATGACAGCTTTTTATATATCCGAGGTTAACTTTTTAAAATATCAGCTCACTCTTTCCCTCTCCTTCATTATATAATCGAAAAGTTCCTGTACAAATTCGGATACACGCGCATACTTATCCGGCTGTACTTTCACGCCGTTAAGATAAAGGAACCGGGCAGTATCGCCCTGGCTGTCAATTTCAGGTACGATTCCGACAAAGAAAAATCCGATTTTTTCGGCTTCTTCATAAAGAATTGAACTGCCGGGCTTAGACATAGGAATGTCCAGGAAGTTAACTTCTATCTTTTTCTCAATTAATACTCCGAGACGATGCTTAATCATAGCAGCAAAATCTTTGCCGTAGTCCATGACTTTTATATATGCAAGTTTCATTGGCTCGATGACTTTCATATTTGCTTCGGTTATCTCTTTTTCTACTCTGAGACTGTCCGGTGAGTGCAAAGTTCTGTTGAAATTATTTCTTTTGTAAATTTTTTCAATCATATCAAAATGTCTGCGCGGCGGAAAAACTTCTCTGTGAGGTTCGGGATTGGTTCTCAGGTAAAAAAGAACGGCAGACTGTCTGACGGGAGCGGCATCCTTATCCTGAATTTTTCTGAAAGTCATCGTATCCGGCACAAAGGAGAGCAGAAATCCTGTTTCATAAGCTCCGATGGATAGATTACCCTTTTGTGTAAAAGGATGGGCAGTAACTGCTTCGCTGTAAACACCGTACATACCTGAATTTTCGGCATATTCCACCATAAAATTTTTCATTCGCTTGAAAAGACTGTGTCCGCGGTATCGCGGATCGACCACTGCCTGTCCCGAATCTGCCACTTTTGCACCCGGTTCGGGATATGTGAGCGCCAGATGGCCGACAATTTCCCCGCTGCCACGGTCAATAGAAACAACCGATTTTACCATGCCGCTCTCAAGATTTTCCCGTATTTTATCGGGATAGTAGATAAAATCGAGGGCATACGAATATCCGTAGCTCCTGTAAACGCAGCGTGCCATGGCTGCGGCATCTTCCGGTGTCATAAAGCGCAGTTCAATATCGGCTTTTTCCACCCGGGTCTTGTCCATCGAGTCGAGCTGCTTTTTCTCTTCTTCGGAAAGAGTGTCACTGATTATTTTATACGGAATATTTTTCACAAGCTCCACACACTTGCCGCCTCTGCCGAGGTTCAGATAGTTTACTTCATCTGTCATGCCCCGAATCAGCCTCAGCCCGAGCCCTTCTGATTTCCCCTGCTCCACCTGCCGGAAATCGACGGGAAGTCCTTTGTCAATCACCTGCAGAACAACTTTATTAGGCCTTCGGTCCAGAATAATATCAAATATTCCATCCTCATCAGGATCAAAAGCATGTTCTATTACATTAAGAGAAGCTTCTTCCAGTGCAAGCCTCATCCTTAAAATATCTTTATCTTCAAGCCCGGTGGTTTTCATCAGGTTTTCCATAAAATCAAGGGACGGTCCGAGGATTTTATTTTCTGCGGGAAGTGTCAGTCTTGCAAGCTCTTTGTATGTATCAGCCATTTTTCACCGTATTTTATTAATAATTTTTTGGTTATTGCAATATATGAATTAAGAAACTGAAAAAAAAGAAAGACTTACCTGCAAGTCAAAAAAAAAGAAGGCTGCCGGAGGATGAATGGCAGCCTTTGTGGGAATTGCTTATCCTAATAAAAAAGCCCGTAAATATTAGTCAGTGATAAGCAAATTTATCATTAGTAAATTTTTCTAAATAGCTGTCCTTTGGTTTATTATTTTTCAGCCGCATTTCGACAAGCTGAATGACCACTTATACCAATGACACAACAAAGAAAAAAACATCTCAAATATTAATAAAGATTAATTTGCTGGCTAAAAATTCTAAAAACGGCGCAAAAATGCGTAGTTCTACGTATTGACTTTTATTTCAAAACTATTTAATATTGTAATGAAGAAGTATTAGCAATCAAGGATATTACGATTTGACGCTGAAAAATGCAATAACTCCGTTTCTGCTGGTCATTTTCATACCGGTATCGTTATTCGCTAAAACACCGGGACTTCAAGCTGAATTCGCCATTTTTAAAAGGCAGGTGCTGCTTAATGAAAAGTGTATTGATAAATGGAAAATCGTTCCAAGGCTTCATCAGGATGATCTGTATGTTCTTTATTCAGACCTTAATCACTTAAAAGACAATATCTCTTATATGCCGATGTTCAAATACGACAGTCTCGGCAGAGAAACAGAATTGAAAGTATTGTTTCCGCAGAAATCTGTCGGTTCACAAGAAAAAATAAAGGATTTCTGCTTTCAAAACGATACGCTTTTTATTCTTGGTGAGGATCTCTATGTTTTTCTGAGAAACGGGCAGAACTTTCTCTTCAGGCAAAAGACTGCTCACAACAGCAGCGCCGAGAAAATACACATTTACAAAGGAGATTTATACCTTCCTTCGGTGCAATACAAATCCGACACATCTGCAAACACCAGGCTCTTGCATTATCATACCAAAACCGCAGCTTTTTCAAACTGTGTTTATGAGGATCCCGAAGGAGTGGAGTTTGCTATGGTACGTCCGAGAAGGATATTTGATTTTTATACCGGCAAAACTCTCTTAGCAGATGCAGACAGATACCGCATAGCTTTTTTTGATGAGAACAACAATCTTTGCGATTCAATCGTTTACATGCCGGAAATGTGGCGCGAATCGGAACCTTCCTATCTTCCCTATCCGCGAGATTTGGAGCCTGTAACATATTACGTAAGAAACGAAGCAAGAAAAGCATCGCTGATAAGAAAAGCCGCTTTCCTCGATTCGAACACTATCTGGGTACAGTGGACAGAGCCGCCTCCTAACTGGCTTAACAGAGCAGTTATCATACACCATGATATATGGAAAAAAAGGAAAGGCAGATGGAAAATCATAAGGGAAGACGCAGCTTTTCCCCTGCCGGACGATGTTACGCAGTTCAACTTATTTATGTACGTAAACGAATATTTCCTGATGGGAGGGGAAAATTTTTGCTTCTTTGCTGAAATTCCCTTCATACTGACCCCGGAGCATTTCGGTAAAAGCAGTTTTGAGATGGAATATGCCATAGAACAGGCTTGGCAGAAAGAGAAAAGATATTCAATTTTCCTTTGGCAGTTCAAGTAACTTTTTTTTCGCGGGCAGGCTGAAATAGTGATGAGAAAAAGAATGATTTTTTAATAGACTTCTGAATGAGTTCCTATGTTTATTAGTAAGATTTCTTTTTCGTTTGTATTTTCATTGATTTCAAATGAAAAAACTATCCTAATTTTTATAATCAATTCTGCAAGCCCATGCGTCAGAAAGAGAACCTTTAAGTTTATGTGTTCTTAAAACAGGCTCAAAAGGATTTTTTTTAATATTATCCAAGGTATTCTGAAGCAAAATAATTTTATCGGGATTTTTCTTTAAAAACTTTCTCACAGATATAATAAACTTGTTAGAATATATAAGATTCATTTTCCTAATGCCTCATTAATAATATCTGCTGCACTTCCACTTCTAACATTCCCCGCCTTATAATCCGCTTTAGCTTCATTTATTTCCATTCTAAGGGTATGTCTCTTTTTCTCGGCAATCCTTTTTTGAATAATATCAATTAGGTTTTCCTGATCTTCTAAAGAAAGCTCATTTATATTTTCTAATATGTCGTTAAAAGTAAGTTCCATATATTCACCTGATATAAAAAAAACATTTTCCGAATGCTGTAGATATTTTTTTAGAATACCCGGCACCGAAAGATACCGGGCATCCTGATAAAATCGTCTTTACTTTTCTTCGAGCAGATACGGCATAGCCATAAGCACTTTTTCATGCTCGGACATGTCCAGTATCTGAAGGGCGTAATCTACCTGCCTGCGTATATCCTTCGGCAGAGACTTATAAATTACCGCCGCTTCGCTGCTGTTTTCTTTAAGCGCTCTGGCGAGCTTTGCGATATTCGCGCCGGCGCCTCCGTTGTCATCACCGGGAGTATCAAGCCCGAACATTTCCAGAAGCTCCTGTATTTCGTCCTTTTTCTTAGGATATGTCTGAACATAAACAAGCATTGTGTCCGGCACTCCGATTCGTCTTTTGGCTATTTTAATTGCTTCTTCATAGCCGCCGAGTACGTCTATCAGCCCAATCTTCTTTGCGTCCTCACCCGTCCAGACCCTGCCTTTTGCTATCGAGCGGACTTCTTCATAAGTCATGCCTCGCGCCTTTGCCACATGTTTCAAAAATCTGTCATAAATTGCTTTTGCCATGCCGTATATTTTTTGCTTATCCTGCTCCGGTATGGGATAAAAACCGTTGAGAAACTGCGCGGCATCCGTGCTGGAAACGGTATCTACATGAAGAGAAATTTTATTTTTCAATCCGGTCAAATTAGGTATGCTCATTACAACCCCGATAGACCCCGTTATTGTTTCGGGAGCCGCGATAATCGTATCGCAGTCCATAGCGATATAATATCCGCCGGATGCGGAAACATCGCTCATTGAGATATAAACCGGTTTTTTCTCTCTAACATTGATTATCTCCTGACGTATTGCATCGGATGCTATAACCGATCCGCCGGGAGTATTTACCCTCAGTATTACGGCTTTTACTTTGTCGTCCTTTTTTGCATCGCTGAGGTATTCCACCAATTTTTTTGGGGTGATTATCTTCTCGTCAGAAAAAGGGTTGTCATCTCCTGCATCCTGCTGAATGGGACCTTCCGCATAAATAATAGCTATCTGTTTTTCGGCATCAGCCACCGTGCCGTTCAAAGGCGGATTGCTTGCCATGTATTTTCCGGGTGAGATAAGGCGTATTTTATCTTCTTCAGTCCGGTCTTCACCGAAAATTTCATCTTTCATTATGTCAATTACATCTGCGCGTGTCTTATATCCGTCGTAAAGCCCCAGTTCCATAAGTGAATCCACAGAATAGTAGCCGTGATTTAATACTTCATAGAACTTGTCCTTTTTGATATTGCGGTGCTTTTCCACGGCAGAGGCATACACATCCATGCGCTGTTTCAACAGAACTTCAAGCTGGTAGCGCGCTGAATCGCTGTAACTTGTGCGGGAAAAGGGTTCGGCGGCAGATTTGAAATCCTCGAAACCGAGCACATAAAAATCAATTCCTATTTCCTTAAACATCTCCTTGAAGAAAAGCGAAGTATAGCCGAATCCGTTCATTTCCGTTATGCCCTCTTCCGGCGCATAAATCTTATCGGCAGGTAGTGCATGGAAATAATCCATCTCGGTGCCTATTTCGATAAAGGCATATACAAACTTGCCGCTTTCTTTGAAATCTTCCAGAGCTTTCTGAAGCTCAACTGCCTTGGCATAGCCCATGCTTCCGTTGCCTGCCTCATAAAAAACGCCCTTAATTTTTTCGTCATCTTTAGCACGGTCGAGCGCCGTAAGTATATCGCTGAAACTTGCCTTCTTACCTTTGTCAAAGATAGAAAAGGGACTCGATTTAACATATTCGCCAAGCTCGCCGCTGTACTTCAGATGCAAAACGGAATTAGATTTCACTTCCACTTCCTGCTCGGAAAACATAAAAGAACCCATCGCGCTGAAAAAGCCGATGGCAAGAACAAAAAAGAGGATTACGATAATGGCAATGATTAGTACGGGTATCCACCAGTTAGAATTTTTTTTCTGGTATTGATATTGCGGATACTGAGGGTACCTGGGGCTTTGCTGCTGTTGTTCTTCCGCCATTTTCTTACTCCTTTGAATATTTTGAAATATGTATCTAAAACTATAATTTTTACGAATTTAAGCATTTATTGTTTCATTTCTAAATAAATGAGAATTTGAAAACTATTATTATTTTTTAATGATATAAAAGTTAAATTTCAGTTAAATCATTGAATTATTTTAAATTTACAATATTCTTTCTTATATTGCTTTTTCTTTAACAGATAAAATAATTGTTAAACAAAAAATTCTGTTAAGAGAAAACGTTAATTAGGGGATAATGATTTTTTATATTATTGTTAACGTTTAGGGAGTTATATTATGAAAGAACCAGATTTCACGCCGGAGACCATATACCGGCTGCCCTGGAATTTTGCCGACAATTCCATCTCTTGGCTGGAGCCGACCAGCAAATGCAATCTTTACTGCGACGGCTGTTACCGGGAAAACCGCAAGAATTCTCACATGAGCCTTGAGGAAATACAGCATCAACTGGATGTTTTCCGGAAAAACCGCAAAACCGACGGCGTTTCCATAGCCGGCGGAGAGCCTCTTACCCATCCTAATATCGTTGAAATTGTAAAAATGGTAAAAGAAAAAGGCTGGAAACCCATTATCAATTCAAACGGCGGCTTGCTGACAAAAGAGTTGCTCCATGAGCTGAAAAAAGCAGGGGTTTTCGGATTTACTTTGCACGTGGACAGCGGTCAGCGCCGGCCCGGCTGGAAAGGAGCAAACGAACTCGAGCTTAACGAACTTCGCTACTCGCTTGCTACTATGCTGAAAGAAGAAGGTAACATTTCATGTTCCTTCAATGCCACTATTTATCCCGAAAATATGAATTACGTGCCCGATTTGCTCAAATGGTCTCAGGACAATATAGACCGCGTGCAGGTGATGGTTTTTATACTTTACCGCATGGCTATCCTCGGAAAAGATTTCGACTTTTATGCCGGCGATAAAAAAGTGGAATTTGACGACATCATGTATTCGAAAAATGACGACCACCGCCGCACCGACATCAGCTCGCCGGAACTCGTCGAGCTTATTCGCGAAACCAATCCCGGCTTCATGCCGAGCGCTTTTTTAAACGGTACCGTCAAACCGAACACATATAAGTGGCTTCTTACAGGTCGTATGGGAAACAAACATGAAATATTCGGCTATACCGGTCCGAAATTCATGGAAATCATACAGACCTTTAAACATCTTTTCACTGGCAGTTATCTGGCTTATTCAGAACCGTGCAACCAAAAACGAGGAAGACTTTACTTCCTTCTTGCTCCTTTTGACAAGGGCTTGAGGCAGATTTTTATAAACTACATGCGTTCATTCGTAAAAAATCCGAAAGCGTTTTTCAGCAGTCTTCACTACCAGTCTGTTATGATTATCCAGCCGGCGGACATCTATGCAAACGGCGAGGTAAACATGTGCGACGGCTGCCCCGACATAACCGTTTGGAACAACGAACTGGTATGGTCATGCCGCATGGAAGAGCTTAACAAATGGGGGCAGAACATCCGTCTCGTTCCTAAAAATCAAAATGAAGACAAGGTAGAAAAGGAAATAGAAAAAATCGTAGAAAACGGCAAGCTCAAAGTTTAAATATTCCTTGTGAAACCTTTATGATTTAGAAAAACGTACAAGGGGATGATTATTTTTTGGAATCAATGTCATTGCGAGCAACGCGAAGCAATCTCAAAAAATTCTCCTGATGGTGGGAGATTGCTTCGTCGCTTCACTCCTCGCAATGACGTAACTACATCTGTAGCCGAAAATAAAAAATCCTATACTTTTTTCGTAAAAGAGAGAATCATTTTCTGTCCAGCTCTGCAATCTTATCCGCTTCATCCATATAAACGACTTCTTTCAGGGGGCACGGGTCTTCGTCAGAATCTGCATGCACTTTGGGATGTACGGAATCTACTGCTCGCGTCAGATTGCGGAATATATTTTCATCACCGATTTTATCATATAGATATGTCCTTTTCATCGTATCTATTACGTGATCATTAAGACCGGTCAAGGAAATGCCAATTGCCATATTCCTTATTCTGTCGATTAAATCCGAAAGAAGGTTCTCGCCGGAGGCATCAAGTTCGTTTATGCCGTTACCTACAATAATAATATGCTTCAGCTCTTTCATGTCTTTAATTACCTGCAGGACTACTTTGTCCAGATAGCTTTCATTGGCAAAGAAAAGCGATCCGTTGTAGCGTATCACTGCAATATGCCTGCACTGCTTCAGTCCGAAACGCTCCCTGTTGCGGAAAGTGCCGTCGGGATGTTTCGATAAAAGGGCAATTGTCGGCTTAGTACTTCGTATAAGGAACCAGATTAAAGACGCTCCGACGCCAATCATAATACCAACTTCAAGTTCAGGAGCAAAATAAAGCGTCAGCACGAATGTTGCTATACTGATTACTCCGTCATATTTCTGGGCTTTCCAAGCATGGACAAACCCCTTGATGTTTACCAGTCCGATAACGGCTAAAATGATTATTGATGCCAAAACAGACTGCGGCAGGTGATATAGCAGAGGAGTAAAGAAAAGCAGAGTGATTACCACCACGAGGCTTGTAAACGCACTGGAGAAGCCCGTAACAGCCCCTGACTGTATGTTGACCGCAGACCGCGAAAACGAGCCGGAAACAGGATAGCTGCTGAACATACCACCGAGTATGTTTGCCAGCCCCTGACCGATAAGCTCCTGATTGGGATCAAGCTGCTGTTTTGTTTTTGCAGCCATAGCCTTTGCTATGGAAATAGCTTCCATAAAGCCCAGCAGAGATATTATCATAGCCATAGGCAGAAGCTGGAAAACGGCGTTCAAGTCGAATTTCGGAATTACAAAAGGAGGCAGACCGCTTGGAATATTTCCCACCACCTTGCCGCCGCCGGAAAATGTAATTTGGTCTAAATCCATTTTCGCGAATTTGGCGCTTATCGTCCATTTTCCACCTTCATACTGTATGTCTTTTTCGGGCGATTCAAAAGGATAAAAAACCAAATTCCCTTTTTTATCTTTTGCCGCTTTGAACTCAAGATGCACAATTTCATTTTTATAGTGCTGAAGTTCCTCTTTCAGGCTTGAGATTTTTTGGTTTAAAACAGAAAGAAGGCTGTTTAAATTAATAATTTCTATAGCAGTTTCTCTCGACTCGCCTTTTGATTTTTCGGATATCAGGTTATTCAATTTAACTCTTTCACTGCTTAAGGAATCGAGCCTGTCAAACAGCAGATTGAATTCGCTCAGAAGCTCCGCGGTAGGTTTGTCGGCTATCCTGGCGGCAGAAACGACGGTTTTTTTCTCAAACCCGACTGCCCAGGAAATAACAGTCGTAACAACAACTGCAATAAGTACGTAAGGCAGCCTCGGATTGTATTTTTTTATTCCGTACATTATGCCGAAGGCAAGCACAGCCAAGCCTAATGTCGGCAGATGTGTATGAGAAAACGCTTCTACAACGATGTTAGCCACTGTCTGATAGGTATGCTCCTGTTTTATAACGCTTACGCCAAAAAGCTTAGAAAACTGCGAAGATGCAATAATAAGAGCAGCAGCATTCGTAAAGCCGTTAACTACCGGATGAGACAAAAAATTGACTATCAAGCCGAGTCTTAATGCACCGAGCAGAAACTGAAACAAGCCTACTATCATTGCCAGAAGTATGGCATAGGCTATGAAAGATTCGCTTCCTGCCGTGGCAAGAGGCTCCAAAGCCGTTGCGGTCATAAGAGATACAATAGCGACAGGTCCGGTGGCAAGCTGCCTGCTCGAGCCGAAAAGCGACGCCACAATCGGAGGCAGAAAGGAGGCGTACAATCCGTAATAAGCCGGCAGATTGGCAAGCTGGGCATAAGCCATCGACTGCGGTATCAGCACAAGCGCAACCGTTACTCCCGAAATCAAATCTGCCTTGAAAAACTCTAAACTATAATTATTAAACCATCTTGCAAAGGGAAAAAACGTATAAAGAAGCCGCATCAACGGGGTCTCTTTGTTATCATTTTTTTTTGACATAGCAAAACTTCTGCTTTATTTGAACTTTAGTCTCTTACCATCCTTTTTCTTTTAATATATCGTGTATCTTCGATTCGATACTGCCTTGCATTAATACCATTTTCTCGGAGCGGGCTTCGTTGATCTTTTCAACAAGTTTTTTTATGTCAACGGGTTTTTCGATAACATCCTTTGCTCCGTATTTCATAGCCTCTATGCCCTTTTGCAGAGTAGCCTGCCCTGTCAGCAGATAGACCTGCATGTCGGGATTTTGTTCCATTATCTGCTTTAGCGTTTCTATGCCGTCGATGCCGGGCATTGCCAGATCGAGAAAAATGCAGTCGTAATTAGAGCCTCCAATCTTACTGACTGCTTCGGCTCCGTTATCGGCTGCTTCCACGTCAAAACCCCTCGTTCCGAGGCGGTCTCCGAGCACTTCTGTAAAATCGCGCTCGTCGTCAACCAATAAGACTTTTCCTGAATCCATTTTATCACTCCTCCTTTATATTAGACTTTCCTTATCATAAAGATACGAAAACTCTTTTGTTAATTGTAATACCTTTTTTGATTTCTGATTTTAAAGAACATACTGCTTTAGACGCTGTCTTAAAAGTCCTGAACTTGTCATTCCGAACTTCTTTCGGCGCCGAAGCGCAGCGGAAACAAGCGGAACAAATCTCAAGCAATAAGGATCATAACAATGCGGGAAATTGAAACGAGCCTGCGGCAAAACAAAACAGGTCGTTGATAAATCCTCAAAAATTCAACATATAATAAAGTTACAGTTTCAATAAAATACTCAAAGAACGTTCATCCGTAATTATTTCTATTCCTTCTTCTCCATTATAAACTACATTTTTTAAAAAGGAAGAAACTTCCATCATCTTTTCCGACTGAAATTTTGAAAAATATATTTTTATTTTAAAGTCATTATTTTCTTTTTCGAGTATCGAGACCTCTATGGAAGAATTCTTTTCGGAAAAATCGAGAAGAAAGTGGATTACGGTAAAAATTGTCTGCTCAATTTCAAAAAGAGGAGCTTTCATGTTCACTTCCCTGCTGAAAGGTATAAACTGAAGGGACATTTCTTTCAGCAGAGCAAAACGCCTAATCAGCATTACCAAGGTGCTCAATGCCGCATTAAGCTCAAACTGCATTTCTTCACTATCAACGGAATGCGAAAACTGATTGAGCTGTTTATTGAGAATTTTACCCCTGCCTATCTGATTTAAAATCTTATCTTTGTAGTAAATTACTTTTTCTACGTCAAAATCGGCGCCGTTCACAGCCGCATAGATTTTATCCTCAATAATACCCGTATATTCGTTTATAATGGAAAAGACATTGTTCAGATCGTGGGTAACGTTGGATGTGATTTTACCCATAAATGCGAGCCTGCCGAAGCAGTCTTTTCGATAATAGTTTTCCATGTTATTTCTCTTCTATCTCAAGGATTTCATTTATTTTCTCGATTAGGGTAGCCATCTTAACGGGTTTTATCATCAAATCGCAGGCGCCTTTGTTTTTACATTCCCGAATTTCTTCTTCCGTGCCGTGCCCCGAAATGAGAATGATTTTTATGTCCGGCTGGAGATGAAGAATCATTTTCATCAAATCCATACCGCTTAAGCCCGGCAGTTTCATGTCAATCACGGCAACGTCAAACCGCTGCCTGTCAAAAAATTTAAGCGCATCCGACCAGTTTTCTGCGGCGGCGACATCAAAGCCTCTAATCTGAAGGCGGTCTGCCATGGGATACACCAGTTCGGCTTCGTCGTCCACGAGTAGTATTTTAATCTTTTCCATTTTCTATTCCTCTGCTTTCTGATAATTAACAGGAATAATGACCGTAAAAGCGGTGCCTGAGCCGGGTTTGCTCTTTACGTCAATGCTGCCGCCGAGTTTCTGCACTATGCCGTATGTGATGAAAAGTCCGAGCCCCGTGCCTTTCTCCCGCTTGGAAGAGTAAAACGGATCGAATATTTTTTCCATATCTTCTCTGCTAATACCTATTCCGTCATCCCGGCATGAGATATTCACTTTATCTTCCGTTTTTTCTATGTTTATGTCTATCTGACCGCCGTCGTTCACGGCATCTACGGCGTTGTTTACAATATTGAGAAGCACTTGCTGGAGCTGTCCCTTATCGCTCTGAATTATGGGAGCTTCGGTATTTGATGTTACGTTGACGGTTATGCTGCGGTGCTGAAGTTCTCTGTAAACAAAGCTGAGTACTTCATTTACCAAATCTTTTACGTTTATTGTATCTATGCGGGCATCCATTCTTTTTGCAAAGCCCAGCAGCCGGTGTGTAATACGGCTGCAGCGGTCAACCGAATTCATAATAGAGGTTGTGTATTTCAATATCCTGTCTTTTTCGGGATAATCGTCCGACATGCTCAGTACGTCCTTTATGATACCGGCATTTTCGTTTATTATTGAAAGAGGATTATTTATTTCGTGGGATACGCCGGCGGCAAGCCTTCCTATGGTCGCCAGTTTGTTGGTATAGCTGACATTCCGCAGAAATTTTATCATCTTGAATTCATATTCTTTAATGTATTGTATCATCCTGTAAGAGCCCCAGAAAATTACTATTACTACGATAACTATACTGAGGCTGAGAAAAATAATCAGATTATTGCGCGTGGAATACCAATTAGACATAACCGATTCGGATTCAATGGTTTCTATCAATATGAAAGGAGTGTTCTGAATATACGAATATGCAAGGAAATAGTTTTTATTGTCATATTCAGTTTCAATTATTTCAGGCTCGGAAGAGTATGAAGGGATTGGCATAGACCATTTGGTCAGTATCTCGCCGTTGTATTTCGAAGGAGTCTGCAGAATACCTTCCTTGTTGATAAGAAACACATCGTTGGAAGGAAGAAGTTTTTGAGACATGATAAGAGTGTAAAGCTTTTCGCTGCTGATTGTTGCCCGCAGTATGAAGAAATCGTTATTGTCAAGTTCCTTTATCACAGCCAGAGTGAAATGCGGCATACCGCGAAATCCCATAAAAACGTCGCTTATGTGGTCGCCTTTTATTACTGTTTCGTTAAACCACATCTGCTCGCTGTATATTTTTCCTTCCAGCTTGTAAGGTCCTACGTAAGCCGTCTGTATCCCTTCCGAATTAATAACTCCAAGGTCAATAAATCCTTCGAATGATTCTTTAAGATGTCTCAAAACCGAAAAAAGATTATTTTTGTCTGACAAATCATCAAAGGATTTTTCTTTGGAGATGAACTTAAGAGCTGAGTATCTTTCTTCTATAAATGAATGCAGGGCATTGCGTGTGTTCGTAGTCTGATTTCGCAAAGGATAAATAATATCCGCCTTAAATGCGTTCTGATACTGATAGATATAAACGACAGCCATTATTATCAGCGGTGCAACGGCTACGAGAATGGTAACAATTACGGTTGCCCTGAAAAGCTTGTTGTGGCGGGCGCTGTTGTCCTGTATCAAGCCATAGTGCTCGTCGCTTTTAATGTCGTCAATATCTTTTTTATTCAGCTTCATCTTTTTATTTTCGATCCTTCCGATTCAGATGTCCAACATCTGCCAGATGTTGGACATCTTTTTGCTTCTAATGTTATATTAATGCGAACTTGCACAAGAAACCTTACGAATTTCTTCCCCTCCCCAAGAGGGAATAAAGGGGTGTGTTTTCCCTCAATCCTAAGCTGTGCTTGGGATTGCAATTTTCTCGAGAAGTTAAAC
>CAZOBD010000012.1:0-44210 GCA_964577665.1 uncultured Hyphomicrobiales bacterium | reverse complement strand
ATTATCTTATGATTTTTTACAAGATATTCTTTAAAGAAATTCTAATCGGGTTTGATGAGGAATAAGGGCTGATTGAACTCTACCGGCTGAGAATTTTCCACGAGAATCTTAACAACAGTTCCCGCTATGTCGCATTCTATTTCGTTCATCAGCTTCATTGCTTCTATTATGCAAAGCGTGGTGCCGGGGCCTACTTTTCCGCCTGTTTCTACGAAAGGGTCGCTGTCAGGGGAAGGAGCGCGGTAAAAAGTGCCGACCATAGGAGAGTTTACTGTATGCAAACCATCGTCAGCAGCTTCTGAGGCTTCTGAAGAAGCAGGTTTGGCAGATTCGTGATGCTCAGGCACAGTTTGATGAGCAACTGCGGGCGCCTGTACGGGCATATACTGAATATCAGCTTTTTCGGGAGCATGCCGGGCTAACCTCAGCTTAACGCCTTCCTCTTCAATTTCAAATTCATCAGCTTTGCTGTCGTCAAATAACTTGAACAGTCTTTTAAGGTAATTTAAGTCAAGCATGGCTATCTCAAATTATTTTCAAAATTTTTGTATTTTTTTGACTAATCTTTTACGCGCTCAACGTATGTGCCGGTTTTAGTGTCAACGCGGACAATGTCGCCTTCATTGATAAACAGAGGTACCTGCACTTCCACACCGGTTTCAAGAGTGGCGGGTTTCATTACATTTGTTGCGGTGTCGCCCTTCAAGCCCGGCTCGGTGTGAGTAACTTCGAGATTAACATGAGGAGGCACATCGACATCAAGAAGGGTCTCGTCTTCAAAAAGAAGGCCTACTTCCTGGTTTTCTTTCATAAAATTAATCTTATCACCTATCATATCGGCATCGACGGGTATCTGTTCGTAATTCTGCATGTTCATAAAATAGTAGTTCATCCCGTCGTTGTAAATGTATTGGTAATCGTGCCGCTCAACCCTTACAAAATCAATGTTTTCTCCGGAGCGGAATCGGTTTTCCATAAGCTTGCCCGTGCGTAGAATGCGCATTTTTACCTGATAGAAAGCTCGAAGATTGCCGGGTGTGCGGTGCTCTGATTCTAAAACAACGGCATTTTCGCCGTTGTATTTTATAATTGCTCCCGGTCTTAAATCTGAGGTCGTTCCCATTAAGTATTTCCAAATCAATGATTAAACATAAAAAAAGAGGTGCCAGTCGGAATCGAACCAACGTACGCGGTTTTGCAGACCGCTGCCTAACCACTCGGCCATGGCACCTTTAGGGACTTCAAAGATAATATATTTATTCCGCTTTTCCAAAAATAAATTTTCAGATTGACGCCCTGAATCCGCCGATTATGGCATATATCGGATTCAGAGTTTTGTTTACCGGGTCTGCTTCCACTGCAAAATTTTCAAGTGCAGTAGCGCCAAGTAGAAACAACGACTCGTCAGAACCGGCTATAACAGGGCAGCTTATTTTATCCGCTAATCCGTCTATCTCAAATTTACAAGATCCGAAAAGCTTTCTGTCGGTTCTACCGTCAGCAAGAATAATATTTTTAGTTCCCTCAGGCTCAAAACCAATAGCTTCAAGACGGTTACCCGGTATAAGCGAGTAAAGTGCGCCTGTATCAATCCAAAAATCCTCTTCAAAATATTTTGAAGCATCGTATGGATTTGAAACTTTTACTCTTTTTTTGAACATTCCCATATTTTATCCGGATTATAAATAAAATCTTATAACCTTTTAACTACAATATTATAGACTGGAAATATTTACAAATATTTTTATATGACGCCTATTGAAAATATTAGAAATCATTTTGCGCGAAAATGCTTCATAAACTGGCCCCGTTCGTATGCCGCGGGGTTGCTGCTCTTGTCTTGGCTCATCTTACCGCGGAAATCTTCTATTGAGGCAAAATCGTTGTCATCCATCCATATCTCCAATTCTTTCAGCATAGTACCGATGTAATCCGCTCCGTTTTTGTAAAGGGCGGACACAACCTGAACCGCATTGGCACCTGCAAGAATCTGCTTGATAAGCGAAGCGCCGTCGTAAACTCCTGTAGAAGCTGCTATGTCGCAGGAAACACGGTTTGCAAGAATGGCTGTCCAGCGAAGGGATATTGCCAGATCCCCGGGATTGCTGAGCACGAATGAAGGAACGACTGTCATCTTGTCTATGTCGAAATCGGGGCTCCAGAATCTGTTGAAAAGAACAAGTCCCTCGATACCGGTTTCGGATAGTTTTTGAACCATGCTGCCCAGATTAGAAAAATAATAACTTATTTTCAGCGATACAGGCAGGTCCACTTCTTTCTTTACTTTTTCGATTATATCGAAATATACTTTTTCATTGTCCGGACCCGTGCGGTTAAAATCGGAAGGAAGCACAAAAGCATTTAGCTCAAGCGCATCGGCGCCGGCATTTTGTATTCTTTTTGCGAAAACGGGCCATTCATCCGAACTGACGCAGTTTATACTTGCAATAACAGGAATACCCACATGCTTTTTACAGCCGGATATCAAACCAAGATAATTTGTTACGCTGTCTTCGATATCATCATAGTCGAAATAGTCCCACATTTCGGGATAAAGGACAGCCGGATTTTTCATTTCTTCTTCCTGCTTCTTCATCTCGGCGATTATTTCTTCTTCAAAAAGAGATTTTAATACTACTGCGCCGGCTCCGTTTTTCTCGAGTTCCTGAATTCCCTCCAATGATTCAGTCAAACCGGAACTTCCGACAATAAAAGGGTTTCGGAGTTTCAATCCGAGGTAATTGGTACTGAGGTCTGCCATAATAAATTCAAAATTGATGGTACATATTGATTTACGATAATTAAAAAAACTAAACGTATCAAATATAGTTTTAGCTTAAGTCATTTACAAATATTACTCTATTACAAAAAGATAATAAAATATTATTTTATTTTCACACTCTATACATTTGATATAAAAACAAAAAAGAGATTTTTATAAAAGTATAAATTGGAGACGCAATGAGACGATTTTTGATTACATTCGGGATAATGTTTTCCATACTATTTTTCAGTTTTATTTTTCAACCCCTGCTTTCACTTGATAACAGAGGTTTCACCTACGAGCAAAAATTCGAGCAGGTGCTCAACAATATAGAGCGCAATTACATAGAAGATACCGACAAAGGAAAATTGGTGGAAGATGCGGTAAAAGGAATGCTGAAAGAGCTTGATCCGCACAGCGTTTACATTTCCGCAGAAGACATGAAAAGCGTAAAGGAAGATTTTCAGGGCAGTTTCGAAGGCATTGGAGTGCAGTTTGACATTATAGAAGATACTATTACTATTGTGCATCCGATACCGGGAGGTCCCAGCGATAAACTCGGCATTATTGCAGGGGACAAAATCGTAACTATTGATTCCGTCGATGCAGTAGGTATAGAACGTGCCGAGGTTCCGAAAAAGCTGAAAGGACCTAAAGGTACTGTCGTAATAGTAGAAATAAAACGATGGGGATCGCCCGATCTGCTCCGCTATGAAATCACCCGCGATAAAATACCTCTGAACAGCGTAGATGCTTCTTTTATAAAGGACGGTACAGACATCGGCATAATAAAGGTAAACCGTTTTTCAGCTACTACCCACCGCGAGCTTTTAACTGCTCTCCGCCAAATGAAAAGACAGGGCATGAAAAAGCTCGTTTTAGACCTTCGCAGCAATCCCGGGGGTTATCTCAATCAGGCTTTTCAGATGGCAAATGATTTTCTCCCTTACGGCGACACTATCGTTTATACTATGGGAAGAAGACCGGAATTCACCGAATATTTCCTCAGCGAAGGCAGCGGCGATTATGAAAAGATACCTCTGATAGTAATGCTTAACCGCAGCAGTGCCTCTGCCAGCGAAATCGTAGCAGGTGCGGTGCAGGACCTCGACAGAGGCTTGGTAGTCGGCGAAACATCGTTTGGCAAAGGCGTCGTGCAAAGGCAGTACAGCCTTCCTGACGGCTCTGCATACAGACTCACAATTTCAAAATATTATACTCCTTCCGGCAGGTGCATACAGCGTCCGATGGAAGACGAAAAAAAATACCGAAAACTCGTAGGCAGATTTGAGCTTGATGAAGGTTCATATCTTGAAAATACTTACGCCAAAATAAAAAAACAGGTTGAAAAACATAATGAAGAAATTGAAGACGAAGAAAACAGGATTAACCTGGACTCTCTCCCGCTTTATTACACAAAAACCGGCAGAATAGTTTTTGGAGGCGGGGGCATCACTCCAGATATTATAATTAATCAGGATACTATCACCGACATGAGCGTCCACATTCGCAGGAAGAACCTTTTCTTTCAGTATGTTAATATCTACATGAAAGAACACGGCATGGAAGTGAAAAGAGAATATGAACACGATTTCAAGAATTTTCTCAGAACTTTTGATATTACTCCCGAAATGATCGCCGATTTCAAAACTATCGTGGAAGCAGCCGAAGTGGAATGGTCAGAAGAAGACTATTCCGTTGATGAGGATTTCATTAAAACATCAATTAAGTCCAATATAGCAAAAGATATATGGGGGCAGGAAAGAGCTACGGAAGTTTTCCTTACAATAGACAATCAGTTCAACAGGGCATTGGAGCATTTCCCCGATGCTTTGAAAATATCACAGCTTCGGTAAAACTGATAAATGGTAAATCTCAGATGGAAATGATTAAGAAAATCACATAAGGGAATGAATATGAACTTAAAGCAATCTCTAAGAAATTTGCATAAGGCAGGAGATTGCTTCGTCGCTCCGCTCCTCGCAATGACTTAGCAGCAGGATGAAAAAGATGTCCAACATCTGCCAGATGTCGGACATCTGAAACGCAAAGCAAAATACATAGATGAAACATCCATGATTTTTGAAAACACACAAGGGGATGATTATTTTTAGGTAGATATGCTGGAAGTAAATGAAAAGCCGGAAGAGATCCCACCCCGGCCCTCCCCAAGGGGAGGGAGCTAAATTAATGATTTGAGATTAAGATGGACTCCACTTTAGAAGTGGAGTCCATCTCGAGAAACAGACAGATGGAACGCGACCATTGAGATTAAGATGGACTCCACTTTAGAAGTGGAGTCCATCTCGAGAAACAGAAAAAAATAAACATTTGAATAAAAAGGAAGGAAGAATGATATTTCGCATATGTCTTTTAATCACTTTTTTGTTTTTTACAGCAGGACATCTAAAAGCAGGCACTTACATGCCCGGAGAGGACTTAACCTACGAGGTTTCCTATCTGGGCATTAAGCTTGGCTCTATAAGGATAATCAGCGAGGGCGAAGCCGAATTTGAAGGCAGTCCCGTGTACAGAGCAAAAGCTGTTATCCGTTCTTATTCGGGCATACCTTTCGTAAATCTGCACGTTATTTATAAAAGCTGGATGGACAAATCACTTAATTTTTCCCGGCACTTCGAATCAAATGTCAAAGACGGAGATGAATGGATATACGAAGAGCTTCAGTTTGAATATGACAAAGGTGCAATAGAAGCAAGCCGATGGAAAAACAATAAGCTCCTCGATGCAGACACCATAGCCATAGAAAAAAAATATAACGAAGGGATGTCCCTCTTTTTCTTTGCCCGAGATAAACTTTTCTCAAAAAAGCGCATCCGCATACCTTGTCATATTAGTGATACTACTACCACCACCATCAGCTTTTACGGCAGGAAAGAAAAGTCTGAAATTGATGCGGTAAAATATCCCGTAAAAACTGTTTACTTTAGTGGAGTTTTGGAAGGAGAAGGCGTTTACGGCATGACCGGTAAATTTGAAGGATGGTTCAGCGACGACGATGCCAAAGTACCCATAAAAGCTAAGGTTCGCGTTTACGTCGGAAATGTCAACATCGAACTGATTTCATGGAAAAGAAACGGCTGGAAACCACCCAAAGCTGATTAACTCTTTACCTTGCAGATGAACTACGCCTGCGAGACGAATCCCATCTTTTTTCACCGCGCTCCCCATAAATAACACGTTTACTGCGTGCCAGGCGAAGCATTCTCCAACCCTATATGCAGAGCTTTTGAGATTTCTTTGCCTCTGACTTTCCTGACAATGACATTTAATTGCAGATAGGCTAAATATTCCGGCGGGAGATTACCATAAAAAAAGGCTTACCAGTTCTAATGAATCAGGTAAGCCTTTTAAAATCAAGCATTTTGTAGCGGGGACAGGACTTGAACCTGTAACCTTCGGGTTATGAGCCCGACGAGCTACCAATTGCTCCACCCCGCGATGACGAATTACAAATATACGAAATATTTTTATCAATGTCAAGTATCTTTACATTTTTTTTACTTTTCTTTAACATTTAAAAGAAGTATTTTGACGTATATTTTTTCCAAAAATCAAGGATTATATTTTTATGGATAATATACATCAAAAATTACGCCGAAATAAAAAGTTCTTTGATAGCAGCGGAAATTTTATCATATTTGTTTTTTGTTATTTTAGATAAAGCTAATAATGTTATTGGTATAAATCGGAGTGAATAGTGGATATTTTTGAAAAATGCTACAACTTTACGAAAGCGGACGAAGTAAAAAAAATGAACCTCTATCCTTATTTCCATCCAATTGAGGAGAATGAAGGTCCTGAGGTTTTTGTTAGCGGAACAAAGATGATAATGGCAGGTTCCAATAATTATCTTGGTCTTACTAATCATCCAAAGGTAAAGGAAGCTGCCCACGATGCCATCAGAAAATACGGCACGGGATGCTCCGGCTCCCGCTATCTTACGGGTACGCTTGACCTTCATATAAAACTGGAGCAGCGGCTGGCAAGGTTTCTCGGATACGAGGCAGTCCTGCTTTTCAGCACGGGCTATCAGACTGCTCTCGGCACGATAGGCGTTCTTCCCCAAAAAGGTGACTACATTATCTCCGACAAAGAAAATCACGCCAGCATAGTAAACGGCGCCATGATGGCGAAAGGCGCTTTTGCAGATTTTGCCCGCTACAAACACAGCAATATGGATGACCTCGAGCGCGTTCTGAAGAATCTGCCGGAATCTGCCGGTAAGTTCATCGTTACCGACGGCGTTTTTTCCGTAACCGGTGAGATAACTAATCTTCCCGAAATGGTAAGGCTTTCAAAGAAATACGGCGCCCGTATCTTAGTTGACGACGCGCATTCTATCGGAGTTATCGGCAAAGGAGGCAGAGGCACGGCAAGCCATTACGGGCTTACTTCGGATACTGACCTGACTATGGGCACTTTTTCAAAAACATTTGCTTCTCTCGGAGGATTCGTCGCCGGACCGGAAAGAGTTATAAACTATCTGAAGCATATATCCGCAGCGATTATTTTCAGCGCCAGCCCTACGCCGTCTTCATGTGCAGCCACTCTTGCCGCCCTCGATATTCTTGAGGAGCAGCCGGAACTCGTTGACAGGCTGATAAGCATTACAGATATGGCTCGCAGAGGATTTAAAGACCTCGGTTTCCACATTGTTGAACACAAAACTGCAATCGTACCGGTCATTGTGGGCGATTTCGAAAAGGCTCTTCTTTTCTGGAGAAAGCTTTTCGACAGGGGTGTTTTTGTAAACGCCTTCGTTCCTCCCGGAGTGCCGCCGAATATGTCTATGATGCGAACAAGCTATATGGCAAGTCATAAAGAACATCATATTGAAAAAATACTTGAGGTGTTTAAAGTCTCAGGAAAAGAACTCGGATTAATTTAAATGCGGGAGTAACATTATGGAAAACAGGGAAATATGTGAATTTCTCAAAGAAATCGAGCTTTTCAAAGAACTTACAGATGAGGAAATAGAAAAGCTTGCAGAAAACGTTGAAACAAAAAAATACATGAAGGGTGATTACCTTTTCGAGCAGAACATGCAGAGAACCCATCTCTTTGTAATAAAAAGCGGTATGATAGATCTGTTCAAAATCACTCCATGGGGCAAGGAAAAGCTTATTACTTCCTTCGGAAAATTCGACTTTCTAAGCGAAGGCGCCCTGATGGACGACTATCCTCACTCAACCAGCGCCCTCGCGGCAGAAGATTCTCTTATTGTTTCCATACACCGCGACAGGTTCAACGAACTTTTAGGCGAGAACCCCCAGCTCGTTGTAAAAATTCTTTCCCGCGTTTCCAGAGTAATTGCAAGGAGAATGCGGCAGACAACGAATCAGGTGGTAGATGCCGCGGCTCAGTATATTTCCGGACGCACCCGCAAAGAGCACGACCTTCTCGGCGAAAGAGACGTTCCTTTTGAATTTTATTACGGGATACAGACACTGCGCGCGCTGGAAAATTTCAATATAAGCGGTATCTCCATAAATCATTACCCATTGCTTATTATTGCACTTGCACAGGTGAAGCTTGCCTGCGCCAAGGCAAACTATGACTTAGGGCTCTTAACACCGGCAGTTTACAGCGGCATTACTTCCGCCTGCGAAGAAATAATAAACGGAAAATGGCACACTCATTTTATAGTCGATATGATACAAGGCGGCGCAGGCACATCTACGAATATGAACGCTAATGAAGTGATTGCAAACCGCGCACTTGAAATAATGGGCTATGAAAAAGGTCAGTACGAGCACTGCCATCCGAACAATCACGTTAATCTCTCCCAATCGACAAATGACGTTTACCCTACTGCTTTGAAAATAGCTTTCATCTATAAGAATCAAAAGCTAATAAAAAGACTTCGGGAACTTATCGATTCTTTCCGTAAAAAAGCCAAAGAGTTTTCACATATAATAAAAATGGGCAGAACCCAGCTTCAGGACGCAGTGCCCATGACTCTCGGACAGGAGTTTGAGACTTATGCCGTAACCTTGGAGGAAGAGGTGCGCCGCCTGGAAGACAATGCACGTCTGTTTCTTGAGGTTAACCTCGGCGGCACTGCCATCGGCACCGGAATAAACGCCGAGCCGAAATACCGTGAAAGGGTTATTCACTATTTATGGGAAATTACCAATCTGCCTGTGAAGCTCGCTACAAATCTTGTGGAAGCCACTCAGGACACAGGATCATTCGTCATGTTTTCATCCGCAGTGAAAAGGCTCGCGGTAAAGCTTTCAAAAATCTGCAACGATCTGCGTCTTCTCAGTTCGGGACCGCGTGCGGGGCTCAACGAGATAAACCTCCCAAAAATGCAGCCCGGTTCATCCATTATGCCAGGGAAGGTAAATCCGGTAATTCCTGAAGTGGTAAATCAAATAGCATTTAAGGTTATCGGAAATGACCTGACGGTAACTATGGCGGCAGAAGCCGGACAGCTTCAGTTAAATGTTATGGAGCCGATTATTGCACAGAGCATTTTCGAATCGCTCGATATGCTGAAAAACGGCATAGGCACTTTGAAATACCGCTGTATCGACGGCATTACGGCAAATGAAAAAGTGTGCCGCGAAATGGTTGAAAACAGCATCGGACTTGTTACGGCTCTTAATCCGGCGCTCGGATACGAAAAATGCAGCGCGCTGGCTAAAGAAGCTCTCGAAACAGAGCGCAGTCTTTACGAGCTTGTGCTTGAGAAAAAGCTGCTTACAAAGGAAGATCTTGACAAGCTGCTGCTTCCGGAAAGCATGATAGAATCCCAGGAAATGCGGAGTCTCTTCAATCATTAATTCGATTTCATAAAAATTGCTGTTTCTTGCAATATTTCTGCACGGTAATCTACTATATCTTAGATTTTTGTTAATTTTCAATAATTTTTTCAGATTAAGGATTTCATAACAAATGGCTTTTACATTTTTTTTCAGAGACAGCCACACAATTGCTCAGATAATAAAATATTTTCTCCCTACCGTAGAGGGTTACAGCAAGATAAAAGTATGGGATGCCGGCTGTGCAATGGGACCTGAGGTATATACCTTTGCCATAATGCTGGCCGAAAAAATGGGATATTTTCCATTTAAACGGGTATTTATTGACGCTACGGACATAGACGAAAACGATACATTCGGAGATATTGTAAAAAAGGGCGTTTATTCCTACGAGGATTTAAAGCGCATCCCCGAAGATGTTTTTAAAAAATATTTTGAAATATTTGACGAAAACAATTATTACCGCATAAGCGATTTAATCCGCTCCCGGGTGGAGTTTGCTAAGCATGATTTGCTTACTTTACAGCCTAAAGGTACGGGATATAACCTGATATTCTGTAAAAACGTTCTTCTGCATTTTCAACAGTCAGAAAGAATAAAAGTGATTGACATGTTTTGGAAATCGCTTTCTCCCGGCGGGATATTTGCCACCGAGCAGACACAGCAGATGCCCGATGAACTTAAAAACAGATGGAAAAAACTTGCAAGCGACGCAAACGTCTATCAAAAGATAGGTTAAACAATGCGTGTAGAGATTCTTAAAAAAAATCCAAAAGTATATTCGGCTAATGTCTATTACGTACGCGGCAACTGGAATGCTATCAGCGATATAAACACACTGATTGATACCGGCACGGACAGCCATATACTTGAGGAAATATCTGCTATGACATCAACAGGCGTAGGTAAAAGGAAAGTCGAACAGGTAATACTTACTCACGAGCATTTTGACCATTCAGGCGGTTTGAAATTTATTAAAGAGGCTTTCAATCCAAAAGTAATTGCATGGAACATCCTGCCGGGCGTTGATATTAAAGCAAGAGAGGGAATGAAGCTGAAAATCGGAGATGCAGAAGGAATGATAATACATGCGCCGGGGCACTCCAACGATTCAATACTTGTATATGTGGAAAGCGAGGGAGTCCTTTTTGCAGGGGATACGCCGCTTAGTATAAAAACTCCGGGAGGAACATACCTGAAAGATTATGTAGATGTTTTAAAAAGACTTACCCGGCTCGACATAAAAACTGTCTATACGGGGCATGATCCCCCATATACTGAAAATGTTATGCTTATGCTGAAAGCTACACTTCAAAACGTACTCGATAGTAAAATAATTCAATGATTTTCAGGCAAGCATGGCATTGTAATACTCTTTGCTTCATCTGTTTATTTTAAGCCCCACCCCGGCCCTCCCCAAAAGGGAAGGAACTCAATGATCTTGCTCCCTCCCCTTGGGGAAAGCCGGGTCGTGGCCCCTTACGGTTTTTCATTTACATTACTTTTTTTTCAATATATGGCAAATCTACCTAAAAATGATCATCCCCTTAGCGCTTAATCTCTTGCAGGAGGTCCCATAAACTCGGGACCAACCGGATCTTTAAGCGTATCTTTCAGAATTTTATATATTTCTTTCATAGCAGTTTCGTCAATTTTCCAACCGGGTACTCCTGCTGTATCTTCCACCTGTTCAGGTTTTCTGGCGCCCCAGAGAGCAAAGTCTGCACCGGAATCGAGCGCCCACCTTACTGCAAGATGTATGACCCTTTTATCATATTTTGCAGCGGCGTATTCGTCAAGTATTTCCACAGCCTGCAGATATTGTGTATATCGAGGCTCCTGAAATTTAGGATCCCATGAGCGGATATCGTCATCTTTAAACTCGGTATCTCTTGTCATTTTGCCGCTTAGAAGACCGCGGCAGATTGAACCGTAAGCAAGTATTCTTATATCATTTTCTTTGCAGTAGGGCATAACATCTTCTTCAATGCCTCTTTCGAAGAGATTATAAGGCGGCTGGCAGAAATGCAGCGGGGTTTCCCTGCGAAAAGCATCCATCTGCTCCGGGGAATAGTTGCTTACTCCAATTGATCTGATTTTACCTTCCTCAAGAAGTTTATTCATAAATTCCGCAGTTCTCTCGATAGGTTCTTTGGGATCGGGCCAATGTATCTGGTAAATGTCAATATAATCGGTTTGCAGCCTTCTAAGCGAATCATCAATTTCTTTTTGCAGCCTCTTTATCGAAGAATTTCTGAACGGTTTTTCATTTTTCCAATCTAAACCGGCTTTCGTTGCGATAAAAATCTTTTCTCTGTCTTTAGAATGTTCTTTTACGGCTTTTCCGACTAATTCCTCGGATGTGCCAAATCCGTAAACCGGCGCTGTATCAATAAAATTAATTCCCATATCCAGGGCTTTATGTATAGTTTCCTGAGGAACATTTTTTTCGGTGCCGCCCCACAGCCATCCGCCGAGCGCCCATGTACCCAGAGCTACTCTGCTTACATCCGCATTTAAAACATCAATTCTTTTTGTTTCCATTTTTCCTCCCGATTATTATAAGAACTAAACCTATGTAGTAACGAACTTTATCGACTGGATATTATTTTATTTTTTTTTTGGACTATTAACACAAAAATTTTTTATTAAATTTACTTCTCCATCTTTTATTAAGGATATTCAATATTTTTCGCATGACATACATTTTTGAGGTCTTGCAAATCTTTTTTTCGAGTTCATTTTTTTTATCTGAAAAAAATAGTTATTTTTTTTAATAGCCGTCATTTTTTTCACAAAGATATGAATGATTTGCAGACACTTGTTTTAAAAATACAATACGACGGGACAGATTATGCGGGCTGGCAGAGGCAGCCCAATGCCCCGACGGTGCAGGGAGAAATAGAAAAAGCCCTGAAAAAAATCTGCTCCTATAATCTTTCTGTAGTCGCTGCCGGCAGGACTGATGCAGGTGTTCATGCCCGAGGGATGACAGCCCATGCATATTTAAGCAGGGGATTTCCCGTAAAAAAAGAAAAGATACATATAGCTGTTAATTCATATCTTCCGAGAGACATCAGGATATTAAGCGCCGGAATAATCGACTTTAAATTCAACGCGCGTTTTGATGCCTCCGCAAGAGAGTACAGCTACTATATCTATAAAAAAGATGATGTATTCCTTCGCCGTTATGCCTGGCAGATAAAATTTCCTTTCAGTCCGAAAAAACTTTCCGAAGCAGCAGAAGTGTTTTTGGGAAAGCATGACTTTACCGCTTTTTCCAAGCATAATCCGGAAACAAAAAGCTATTTATGCAGTGTGGATATTTGTGAATGGATAAAAGAGGAAAAGCTGTGGAAGCTGAAGATAAGAGCAGACCGCTTCGTTTACGGAATGGTGCGGTCACTTACAGGAGCAATGATAGAAGCAGCCAGAGGAAAAATTACAACTGATGATCTGAAAATATTTCTTGCTGAAAAAGACAGGAATAACGCACCTGGTCTTGCTCCTCCGCACGGCTTATTTTTTGAAAAAGCATACTATCCTTTTAATATTGAGTTGTGATTATTAAAAAAATTCACTAAATTTATATTAATTGTTAAACTATTTTATTATTGTAATGAAAAAGACTTTACTAAATCTGAAACATACCGCATTTCTGCTGATAATTGTCCTATCGTTCGGACTTAGTTCCTGCGGCGACAGCACATCTCCTCTGGATATTAATCTTTTCTCGCTTGAAGACGATAAGCAGCTCGGCGGCGAGCTTGCCGCGGAAATTAATTCCGACACACAGGAATATCCCCCTTACAACGATGCCGAAGCGCAGTTGTATCTGCAGGACATCATGAATGAAATACTGAAATCATCCGAAGTAAGGTATGAAGAAGAATTTGCATATCAGGTAAAAATAATCAATAAGGGTGATATAGTAAACGCATTTGCCCTTCCCGGCGGATATGTATATGTTTATACGGGACTCCTGAAATTTTTGGACAACGAAGCCGCACTTGCATCGGTTGTGGCACACGAAATAGCACATGCAGAAAGACGCCACGCTACCAAAAGGATGACTAAATACTACGGGGTTCAGGATTTACTGGGAATAGTGCTCGGGCAGGACCCTGCGCTGCTTGAGGAAGTAGCAGCAAACCTGCTGACAGGTTTGGGGTTTTTGTACAACAGCCGGGAAGACGAATATGAAGCTGATGAATTTGCCTTTAAATATCTTCTTTCAACTAAATGGTATCCGGGCGCCATGACCTATTTTTTTGATAAAGTAAAAAGCAACGAAGAAGCCGGGTTTTTGCAGGAGCTGCTTTCAACGCACCCTCTGCCCCAGCAAAGAATAGACGCGGTGGAAGAATTGATAAAAGATTACAGCATTGCGCAGCCGACAGAAGCTAATCTTTTTTCTCAAAGATACAGCGAATTTAAAGCCACATTGCCATAAATAAAAGGAATTATATGACAGCCCTGGAAAAATTGAAAAAAGCTCAGGAAGAGACAAATTCTCTTATATGCGCAGGTCTTGACAGCGATACTGAAAAAATGCCCCCCCATCTTGCAAAAAAGGGTATTGATGGCATTTTAGAATTCAATAAAACAATAATAGACGCTGTTTCCTCCCATGTATGCGCATTCAAATTAAACTTTGCCTTCTACGAGCGGTACGGAGCTGAAGGCTTCGAGGTTTTAAAGAAAACATTTGATTACATTCCGGAAGGACACTTTAAGATAGCCGACGCAAAACGCGGTGATATTGGCAATACTTCCGAAAACTATGCACGCGCCTGTTTTGAATATTTCGGCGCCGATTCCGCTACTATTATGCCTTATATGGGAATGGATGCTGCCGCACCCTTTCTTAAATACGAAGATAAGTTGAATTTTCTCGTTACTCTCAGTTCTAACCCCGGTTCTGAAGATTTTCAGCGGCTTGTATCAAACGGACAGCCTCTATTTGCATCTGTACTCGAAAAAGCGATTTCCGTTTCTAAAAAAGAGAATCTGGGTTTTGTAATCGGAGCTACCTATCCCGAAGAGCTTGAGCATATACGGGAGTCTGCTCCCGAAAGAGTCTTCCTCATTCCCGGCATAGGAGTTCAGGGCGGCAGAATACCCGAAGTAATAAGCGCCAACAAAGGCGGTCCCTGTCTGATAGCAGTTTCAAGAGCTATTATTTATGCCTCCTCAGATAAAAACTTTGCCGAAGCCGCCGAAGCCGCCGCAAAAACTATGAAAGAAGAAGCCGCCTCTTGATATTTGAGTACGGCATCCGATAATCGGAAGAAAAAGATGTCCAACATCTGGCAGATGTTGGACATCTGAAGCGGAAAGTAAAAAAATAAACAGATGAAACGACCATGATTAGGTAAAATCACATAAGGGGATGATTATTTGGGAGTTAATGCAAAACAGAGTTTTGAAAGAAAAGCACATTCCCAAATCGGAGTTTGGGAATGAGATGCGAAATGTCATTCTGTCCCTGTGCCGAAAGCTTGTTTCAGAATCTCACGTATGAGAAACACACCCCTTAATCACCTCTCAAGAGGATGAACAGTATGGATGAAAAAGATGTCCAACATCTGGCAGATGTTGGACATCTGAAGCGGAAAAAATAAACAGATGAGAAATTCTTCTAAATCATTAAGAATTTTCAACAAGGTAAACATTAACAATCAGGACTAAAAACATGAAAATAAATATAGCAAAAGAGTTTAACTGGGAAATGAGCCACAGACTGCCTTTCCATGACGGTCCCTGCAATAACATACACGGACACACTTATAAAATGAGGATTGAGCTGGAGGGCGAAACTAACAAACGCGGCATGGTGCTTGACTATTACGAAATTGAGAAAATAGCATCATCGTTTGTGAAGAAACTCGACCACTCTTTTATATGTGATGCAGGCGACAGCCTTATGATAGATTTTCTCAAGAAAAACGGTTTCAGGCATTTTATTATACCGGATTATACAACCGCAGAAAATATAGCCGCATTTTTCAGCCGCAGATTTTCCTCTGAGTTCTCTAAATTTCCAAACCTCGAAAAAATGACCGTAAGAGTTTTTGAAACCGAGGATGTTTTTGCCGAAATAATGACTGTATTAAATGATTAATCAGGTTTTTATTAAGGTTTCTTAAAGGAATATTAACGCAAATTTTATGATGTTTTTTAAAAAGTATTCGTTAAATTAGCTTTTTGTAAAAATAGCAGATGAAATGAGTTATGGGTACTAAAGCTGATTTACATATACATTCCAAATATTCCGAACATCCTTCAGAATGGTTTTTACAGAGAATCGGCGCCGCAGAGTCATATTCCGAACCTGAAAATATATACAAAGAAGCTAAGCGGCGAGGTATGGATTTTGTAACCATTACCGACCACAACAAAATAGAAGGCGCCCGGATACTGAAAGAAAATCATCCCGAGGACTGCTTTTTAGGAGTGGAAGCCACTGCGTATTTTCCTGAGGACGGCTGTAAAGTTCATCTTTTGTGCTATGATTTCACGGAAAAGCAATTTGAAAACATTCAGGATCTGAGAAAAGACATTTATGAACTTAGGCAGTACCTAAGCGATGAGAGTATTATTCATTCGGTGGCTCACCTTAATTATTCGGTAAACGGCAAACTAAAGCTGGAACATATAGAAAAACTTCTGCTGATGTTTGATGTTTTTGAAGGTATAAACGGAGGACGCTCTAAAATTGCCAATAACACAGTTACGGATGTATTGAAAAGCCTGACAACCGAAAAAATTGAAGAATTAAGGCAGAAATACGGTATAGAACCTTCCGGCGGTTTCCCGTGGATTAAAGGTTTTACAGGCGGCTCTAACGATCATGCGGCGCTTTTTATCGGCAGAAGCTATACCGAGTCAAAAGCCCGGACCCTAAAAGGATTTCTGTCTTCGATAGCCGAAAAAAAGACTGAAGCCAAGGGTAGAAGCAACGATTTCACTTCCCTGCTGTTTACTATTTATAAAGTGGCATGGGATTACTCAAAAGAAAAAAGCAACCGCTTTACACGCAGCATTTTTTCGGATATTAACGCTATGATATTTGAGTCGAAGCCCCTCGGACTTGTGCAGAGACTTAAGCTGAAAGGCTACAATATCACTCTCGGCGAAGATAATATACTTGCGAAAAAGGTCATTGAACTGATAGAAAAACTTGATTACGGCAAAAAAGTCGAACCGGAGCGCCGCTTCGATATGATTTATGATTCCATTAACGGTATCATAGATAAAATTATGGAAGATATTATTCAGTATTTTCTTAAAAATACTAAGGAACTAAATCTGCAGGATGCCATTGCAAAACTTTCATCACTCCTTCCCGCCGCTTTTCTGGGGCTGCCGTTTATTACTACTTTTAACCTTCTTTTCAAGGACCGCGATTTAATACGGAAAATGCGCAGGTCATTTGATGTACCTGCTGAAAAAGAGCCAAAGAAAATACTGTGGTTCAGCGATACGGTAGTTGACCTTAACGGCGTTTCAGCCACACTTCAGGAACTTTCCTGGCATACTTACAACAGCGGAAAAAATATACGCATTGTATGTTCCTTTGACGAAACCGAAAACAAAAATCTGCTGCCTCCTAACATACTTGAACTCAGAAATATTTTCACATTCAAAGCGCCTTATTACGAAAAAATAACTTTTAAGATACCTTCGCTGCTCGAAGCTCTGAAATTGATATATGATGAAGAGCCTGATGAAATCTTCCTCTCGACCCCGGGTTTTATAGGCATTACGGGTTTTCTGGCAGCAAAACTTCTGCATGTGCCCACAATCGGAATTTTTCACAGCGACTTCCAGGCTCAGCTCGATAAAATGACCGATGATAATTCTACGGGTGAAATCGTAGGTTCTTACATACACTGGTTTTACAATAACATCGACATAATAGCCGTGCCTACGGTAGAATACAAAGAAATTCTTGAAAACTACGGTTTTTCAAATAAAAAAATATTGCTTTTCCCAAGATGGATAAATACCTATCTTTTCAAGCCTGACCCGGGTGCCAAACAGTTACTGCAAGAAAAAACCGGTGTCAGCTCCGGTCCTGTTTTGCTATATACAGGCAGAATATCAAAAGATAAGAATCTTGATCTTCTGCTCGAAGCATTTAAAGAACTGAGAAATGAATTCAAAGATATTAATCTTATATATGCCGGTGACGGACCATATTATAATGAGCTTAAGAAAAAATCTGAAAAACTCGAGGGTGTTTTCATGCCCGGCAGAATAGACCGTTTTGAACTGGCAAAATACTATCCCGGCGCTGACATTTTTACTTTCCCGAGCGCTACCGACACTTTCGGCATGTCCGTACTCGAAGCGCAGTCATGCGGGCTGCCCTGTCTTGTTTCTGATGTCGGAGGTCCCAAGGAAATTATCATAGAAGGAAAAAGCGGCTATGCACTCTCAGCCAGAAATGTAAAAGACTGGATAGAAAAAATCACGGAGATGCTTAAAATGAAAGAAGCAGAGCCTGATAAATTTCAGGCATTTTGTGATGCCGCCCGCAAAAATGCTTCCGACCGCTTCGGCTTGAAAAATTACGAACCGGGTTCACTTCAGGAAATTCATTAGCGCTACTTCCTTACAAAAATCGGATATACTTCCTTGATGCCGTTTGACATTTCAAGGCATAGATAATACATGCCGTTTTGAGCCGTAGAGCCGTCCCATATAATTCCGTTCCATCTGTCGCAGTAAGCAATATTCGGCAGTCTTCTCTGCGCAGTTACAGGCTGGGCTACAAAGCGGTTTGCCTGATCAAGTATTTTTATGGTTACGTTAGTCTCCGAAGGCACATTGTATGTTATTTCCACTTCTTCGAGGGGCGGGTTAAAGGGATTAGGCGATACAATCTGAATATATGCCGGTTTATATGCACGAATAGTTGTGTCTGTGCGTATGCACGAACTCTCACAGCAAAAACGCATTACAACGCTGTCAGGCATATTCAACGGCACTTCCCACACATAGGCTTCGTCGTCAAGAGGGACGCTTTCCAGAAGAGAAAAACTGCTGCTGGCATCAGGCGCCAGTGATATATTGACATTTTCACAGTTATACTCGAAAGCCATCGGATTCCATCTGAAAGTAATAGTAGGGCAGTTGCTTTCACACGTATCGAAAACAACGGGGAAAGGCTTTGGAAGTATCCTGAGATCAAAAATATTTGATGTATCTGCCCACTGTTCCTTAAATGCCACTACCCGGGTCTCAAGGATGCTGTCCCTGTCGGCTCCGGCACAACTGAAAAAATCCAGACAGGGTATTTCTGCGCTGATGTTGTATGTCCAGTCAAAATTTATCGGTTCGCTCCATACCCTTTGCCAGACTGCGCTGTCCGGCTGAAACTCTATTGCTACAGAGTCAACACATGCCACCCTGCCCGTAAAATTTATCATATCTCCCGGCATATAAGTTTTGGTGGAGAGGGAATCAACAACAAGAAAAGGGTTGTTAAGGCGCAGTATAGCCGTTGAATCGAAAATTACAGAGGGATAATAGGAACTTTCCACAATGAATCTGCCGTCGGTGCCGATAACTTCGTTATCGACTACATAAAGATATTCGACTGTATCGCTTTTGTTCGTTATATTTGAATCTATAGGTACAATTTCCCCGGTTCTGTTATTATTGAGATAAACGTAATAGTGAATGTTAACCTTATCCTGTCCCTTCATCCTGTTTACCCAGCGAATCTTTACCGTATCACCCGCACAGTATTCCTGCGGGGGGGACATTTCGGTAACAGGCTGAGTTATTTCAAGGATATTTCTAATCAATGAACCAATAACATAAGTGCTGTCATAGGTTGTTACTACAATGTCATTCAAGCCGTCGCCTTCCACATCCGCTGCTGCAACAGATGAAATGGTCTCGTTTTTGAAAGTATGTGTAAATAAAGTATCAAAGGGCCTGCCGGTCTTAAAAAGAAAATCCTGATAGTCTCTCATCTTTAAAATACGGATCGTAGCTCCGTCAACCATGATTATTTCATCTTTTCCGTCGGGATGCCTGTCAAGGTCATTTACGGCGCCTACCCAGCCGTTCATCCTCTGAGTACATATCGTATCGAATGGAAAAAGCTCCGTTCCCGGAGGAGAAGGCTTAGGTACAGTGCCTGAATTATATCTTAAAATTGTCAGTTTATTGCCGGCAACGGCGAAATCGCGGGAGCTTTGGGTTACAATTATTTCGCTGCCCGGGTTATTTGGATAATAGGGCTGCCACTGATTGGAAGCATTTCCGTCAACATTTCCCGCGGCAACTGACCACAGGTGATCTTCAGTGCCGGCATAAGAAGGAGAAAAGGGGTCGTCATAATAAGTAATAAAACTTCCGTCGCTGCGCAGAAGATGCAGCCTCGGAGTGCCGTGAGAGCTGTCTATGCCCATATATCCTTCGGACAAAAGAATGTAAATGCTGTCCGTGCCCGGTCCGGCATCGTTTAAATGAATATAGTAAGGACGGATGTAGGGCCTCTTTGCTTCTATTGGAATTGCCGTGGTCAAATCCGTAGGAAGTATGTCATAGTTAATAAGACCGCTGCTTATATCAGTTCCGATTAAATACGGCTTATCGGAATATGTAGTCTGACCGAAAAATGGATCGTCTATGCCGTAGCTTGTGTTCATGTCGGGATAAACCGGCAGAAGAGATGCAATTTTTGCTGAGCCGTGCAGGCTGAAAGAAGGCTGATTGGGACTTACGTTTGGCGCCAGATGCAGACGGGAATCTATAATATCACCCACATCCGGGATGGGGTAAGAGCCTTGCCCTACTCTGGCGTTAAAAACAGTAAATCCCCTCAGAAAAGCAGGGTCTATCGGAGGCGGGTCTTCCACCAAAGGACTTACCATATTTATTGTTGCATAGATAAGAATATTATCGCCGTCTCTTTTTCCGAAAACCGGTTTTATGCTTGCTGAGATATTAGGAGAATAATCCCGCAGGTCAACAGCCAGCCGTTTTAATATGGCAGTTGTATCAGCAGGATGGTCAAATCCTGCAACATAAGCAAAAGCGAGACTATCGCTCATGTTTTCATATTCAATTGTTTCAAGCCCCATCACGAGAGGGTTGCCGGTATTAGTAGTAAGCCCTGTTTGTGTTGTATCGAAAAGGACAGAAAGATTTTGAATGTATGGCGGAAGCTGCGTTCTGCTCCAAACGTTCCCTGCAGCATCTACAATGATAATTTTTCCGCCTACTACGGCGGCAATTTCATTTGGAGCGAACTGAAAACCGTTCATTATTTTGTCATTGCTGATTAAATTGCCGATAAGTGGTTTTACGTCTCCTGAAATAGCAGGAGTTGACCATTTTACGGTTATTCCGTTCAGGTCCTGCGGATTCGACGGCTGAATATTGTACAATGTACCCTCGGGATTGCCGTCGGGGAAAAGCCAGTTTGACGGACTTGAGGGCATCTGCGGCCAAATTGCAGGCAGCGGTAAAAAATGAAATGCCAGAATACACGTCAAAAGCATAAAAAGCCTGTTTTTGAAGCGGCTTTTGATTATTTCTCTTTTTGCATTATTTTTGTAAAGCATTGTCAGGTTTTTATTTATTTAAAATATTAACTTGATTGATATAACAGCATCTTTATAGACGCTGTGCATAATATATCAACATGATGTAACAGCATAAATTGTACCAAATATAAAAGTTTTGCTCTATGATAAGAATCAATATTTTGAAGATTTTGTATTTCATTCCTTTTCTGTTGTGTTTCGGCGGATGCCAAAGCAAAAGCGCCGGTCCTCTGTTTGTTGTAACCGGCAATCCTTTGGCAGCGATAGTAAAAGAACTTGCCGGAGCAAACAGCGAAGTTTACACCCTTGTCCCTCCGGGAGTGTCACCTCATACTTTTGCCCCTAAACCCTCAGACCTTTATAAAGTGCAGGCTGCAGAAGCACTGTTTTTTGTCTCACCGGAAATGGACGGATGGGCTGCAACACTTTCCGCAAAGAATAAAATTGAAATTTTGGATATGATACCGAAGGAATTACTCCTCGAATTTGCTCCACACAGCCATGATACTACCGATACCACTCATACGGATCATTCTCATGCAGGACATGATCACGAAGGACACAATCATGCAGAAAAACCGGCAGAAAAGGATAATAAAGATAGTGAACAAGATACAGTTTATGACCCGCATTTTTGGACTGATCCTCTCACCGTAAAAGCTCTTCTGCCTGCACTTGCAGACACTTTGGCTAAAATTGACCCGGAAAACGCCGAAAAGTACCGCTCTAATGCAGAAATTTTTGCAGGCAGGCTCGACGTTTTACACAGGCAGTTAAGAGCCGAACTGAAACCTGTCATGGGCAGACCCGTTTTTCTTTTTCATCCCTCTTTCAGATATATGCTGAAAAGATATAAGATGTTTTATGCCGGAGCAATCGAAGAATTTCCCGGCAGCGAGCCTTCTCCGAAATATATTGCAGAATTGGTCAAACGCATCGAAGGAACGGGCGCCCGCGCCGTTTTTACTGAGCCTCAGCTTCCCGAAGCTCCTGCAAAAACAATTTCGGAAGCCGCAGGAGTGCCGCTGTACACTCTTGATCCCGTCGGAGGCGTTAAGGGCAGAAAAAGCTATTCCGATTTGATGATATACAATGCTAAAGTTTTAAAGAAAGCACTGAGATAAAATGCAGCCTGCAGTTAGTTTAGAAAAAATTTCACTTTCTTACGAGCGGCACCACGCTTTGAAAAATGTCAGTATAGATTTCCCGGCAGGGAAATTTACTGCTATTATAGGACCTAACGGAGGCGGAAAAACAACTCTGCTGAAAATTATCAGCGGACTTATAAAACCCGGCTCAGGAACGGTAAGCGTTTTCGGTGTCGAGCCTCTCAGACTTCCTCCGGATATAATCGGATATGTCCCGCAGGTAAAAACCTTAGACCGTACTTTTCCGGCTAAAGCCGTGGAACTTGTTGCAAGCGGTGTAAAACATTCCTGGCCCGGCAAAATTGATACGGAATGCCTGGAAAAGTCTATGGATGCTTTGAAACTAACCGGCGTTGAAAATCTTGCACACAGACCTCTGCAGAAGCTGTCGGGCGGTGAACTTCAAAGGATTTACATGGCAAGAGCCATTGTGAAAAATCCAAAACTGCTGCTCCTGGATGAGCCTGTTTCGGGGGTCGATCCCGTCGGCGAGCAGGACATTAACACTTTTCTCGAGCGCATGCATTATGAAAGGGAAATCACTATTATAGTAGTTACACACGATTGGGAAACAGCATATCACCACGCTGATTTTGTCTTGATTTTGAACAATGAGGTAATCTGCCATGCCGAACCCGCCGCGGCTTTTCGCGAGGAAAACCTGCGAAAAGCGTTCGGACATGTGGGGCATGCCCACGATATGATTTTCAGTCTGAGAGACTAATGATATTTTTCTGCTGTTACATCAGCAGTCTAAGGATTTAGGAGAATACTATGCTTGAAATATTTTCAATGCCGTTTATGCAGAGGGCGGCTGCGGCAGGCTTGCTGGTCGGTTTCCTCGGCAGCTATTACGGTGTTTTCATCGTACAGAAGCGCATGAGCTTTCTCGGAAGCGGTCTTGCCCATGCCGCCTTCGGAGGCGTTGCTCTGGGTCTGCTTTTAAAGACCGAACCTATGTGGACTGCCGTTCCCTTTACCGTGCTGGCTTCTGTGCTTATTACTTACTTGAAAGAAAACACAAAACTGGCGGCAGACACTCTTATCGGCATTATTTTTTCCGTTTCTATGGCTCTGGGAATAATATTTATTTCTTTGAAAAGAGAATTTTCAGTTGATGCTTTTACTTATTTATTCGGTTCTATCCTTGCCGTTTCAGTAGTGGATTTGGCTGCCGCCTCGATTCTTGCATTGCTTACTGTCTTTACTTTCTTCAAATACTGGAGCAGGTGGGCTTATGCCGCCTTTGACGAGGAACTTGCCAAAACAGCCAGAATAAACGTAATTAATGATAACTATCTTTTGGGAATCCTTGTTTCGCTTACCATAGTAGTGTCAATTAAAATTGTAGGCATAGTGCTTATTGCGGCTTTTCTTGTCATACCTGCCGCCTCGGCAAGGCTTATTTCCGGCACTTTTCATAAAATGACCATTATATCTGTTGTATTGGGGATTACAAGTTCAATAGCAGGGTTGACAGCATCTTATATTGCCGATGTACCCAGCGGGGCTGCTATTATTCTCCTGCAGGCTGTTATTTTTCTAATCTTTCTGGTTATCAGAAAAAGCACATAAATTTTTCTTAATCGTTGCTTTTTACGTAAAGATTTATTATCTTAAAAAGGAAATGTTAGTTTGTAATAACAAACGAAAAATCTTTTGAAAAGCAGACCTAAAATATTGATAGTTGAAGACCATGAAAATACCGGCAGGTATTTTGAAAAGATACTAAGCTCGGCAGGCTATGATGCCTCAGCGGTAACAAGCGCCAAAGAAGCATTGAGCCGGCTTAAGCAGGATTATTATTCTGTTTTGCTTACCGATTGGATAATGCCTGAAATAGACGGCATTGAGCTTATAAAAAAAGTGCATGACGAATTGAGCTATACCCCTGTTATCTTCATGATTACTTCGAAAATCTCGAGGCATGCTCAGAATATGGCAATCGAAGCAGGAGCAGATGTTTACATCTTCAAACCTGTCGTAAAAGAAGACCTGGTAAGCAAAGTAGAAGAATCTCTGAAAAAACTTGAGTCGAAACCGGAGCCTCTCCATCCGGGTGTCAGCGCAGAGGCAAAAGCCGCCGATCCGCCTTTTCCCGCAGCAGTTATAGCCGTAAGCACAGGAGGTCCTCCTGCATTAGCCGAATTTTTCAAAGAAATCCCGAGGCGTTTCGAAGGAACTGTTTACATTGTTCAGCACGGTCCGGCATGGATGCTGGAATCATTGTCATCCAGAATTAATGTCCAGACAGACCATTCACTTGTAATAGCAGAAGACGGGATGAACTCTCAGCCGGGTAAAATATATCTTGCTCCGGGCATGAGACACATGATAATAGAACCGGATTCTATGCGGATTATTCTTGATGACGGGCCAAAAGTTAACTATTGCAAACCTGCCGCTGACCCGCTTTTTATAAGCGCCTCAAGGGCGTTCGGCAAGTATTGTCTAGGAGTGATTCTAACCGGACTCGGCTCCGACGGTGTCCGCGGAGCTGCCCAGATTGCCGCGGGCAGAGGTAAAGTCTTTATACAGGATCCCAATACCGCTGTCGCTCCGTCAATGCCAAGGTCAGCAGTTGAGTCGGGCATACCGGCTGAGGTAATGACAATCAAAGAAATTGGCAGAGCGGTTAACAGCAGATTATTTTCAATGGCTGCCGGGCTGAATAAAAATAAGACTGTATTTTAATTTTTTATTTGTTTTTCATTAGTAATTCTATTGTTTTTAGTGTTTTTTTTTATAATTTGATATTTTTTACATTTCTCAAAACCGGTAAGAATAAAATAAACACAGGGCGGACGACTCAGTAAGCCCGAAAAGCAATGAAACTATGGAAAAATCTGAGGAAAAAATGCGTCAGGAGAGCGAACACGGCAATAAGCTGCTGATGGAACGTCAGTTTGAAACAATTTTTAACATGTCGCTCAGCCTTATCTGCATTGCTGATATTGAAACGGCAACTTTCATAAAAGTCAACCCGTCTTTTAAAAGAGTATTGGGCTATGAGGAAGAAGAACTGCTTTCCAAGCCTTTTTTGGACTTTATTCATCCGGAAGATGTTCAAAAGACTATTGATGTAATAGTTAACGAGCTGAAAAAAGGTTCAAAAGTCATCAATTTTCAAAACAGGTACCGGTGCAGGGACGGTTCATACAAATGCCTCGACTGGACATCACATCCCATTCCGGAAAAGGGGATTTCCTATGCTATTGCTTATGATATAACAGAGCAGAAAAAAAACCTTCAAGCTTTGGAGGAAAGTGAAAAAAATCTAAGGACTATTATTGATCTGGTGCCGCATTTTATTTTTGCAAAGGATGCCGATGGCAGATTTATTTTAGCCAACAAAGCTGTTGCAGACAACTTTAATCTATCGCCTAAAGAACTTATCGGCAAAACCGATGCCGACGTCAATCCCGAAATAAAAGAAGTCGAGCATTTCGTGGATGACGATATGAAGGTTATTAACGAGGGCAAGCCTTTATTCATTCCCGAAGAAAAAATCACCGGACAAGACGGAGAAGAACGCCTGCTCCAAACCACCAAAATTCCCTTTGAATTATCCGGACACAAGCAAAAAGCAATTCTCGGAGTTTCAGTTGACATTACTGAAATGAAACTTTATGAAAAAGAGCTTGTTTTTCAATCAATGCTGCTCGATAATATTTCAGATTTTATTACCGCTGCGGACATGAACGGCGTTATAACTTATGTAAACAAAGCCTCAAGCCGCGCACTGGGAAAAAGCTCCGAAGAATTAATAGGCAGGCATGTCGAAGTTTTCGGTGAAAACACAGAAAAAGGCGCCGCTCAAAAAGAAATTGTTGCAAAAGCGGTACGGGACGGCTCATGGCAGGGAGAAGTGGTCAATATTGATAAATACGGCAATGAAATTATACTGGATACACGCGTGGAAACCATAACTGACAAAGACGGAAATCCCGTTGGTCTGGTTGGTATCAGCACGGACATTACCGATAAAAAGAGAATAGAAAGAGAACTGAAAGATTCCAACGAAGAATATGCCGCGCTGAACGAAGAGTATCTGACTACAAACGAAGAGCTGCTTGGAGCAAATGTAAAGCTCAACAAAACTAACCGCATACTGCAAGACTCGCAAATGAAACTCCGTGCTATTTTGGACAGCAGTCTTATTACCTTCGTCATGTTTGATACCGAAAGGAAAATTCTCGCCTACAACAAGCCTTACGAAGAAATAATGATGAAATTGTTTCACCGAAAAGTCGAAGAAGGTATGCAGTTTGATGAGTTCATCGATCCTTCCCTGTTCGGTGAATTTATGAATGATTTTAAAAAAGCAAGAGCGGGACACTATATTTCTAAAGAGCAGAAGTTTTTTGTAAACAGAGTTCATATTTATTTTCAGACAAATCTCAATCCCGTATTTGACGAGAAAGGGGAAGTATTTGCAGTATGTATGAATTCAACAGATATTACCGGCAGAAAAATTTCGGAACAGCAGGTAAAAGAACACAAAGAAAAGCTCGAGCTTGCTCTAAGCAGCGCCGGCATGAGTATCTGGGAACTTGAAGTACGTTCAGGCAAAGTACGCTTTTATGGAGAGTTTGAGTCCCTTTACGGTATTCCTATTGGCGATTTCAGCGGAGATTTCAATGATTTATTGATGATAATGCACCCTGATGACAGGGAAAAAGCGGAAAACCTGTTCCAAAGCTTTGAAACAGGCAGAAGGGAATACACCTTTTCATATAGAGTTCCAATGACAGGAGCAGGAGAAAAATGGCTGCTTTCCACCGGCAGGCTCGTAAAAGGACACGAAGAAAGTAAAACCCGCATATTAGGCACTACTATTGACATAAGCGAAAGAATACGCTTTGAAACTGAGCTGATTGCCGCAAAACAAAAGGCTGAAGAAAGCGACCGCCTGAAATCAGCTTTTCTTGCTAATCTTTCACATGAAATAAGAACTCCCATGAACTCAATTATTGGTTTCGGCAATATGCTTAAAGAGCCGGACCTCAGTGAAAGCGAAAAGGAAGAATTCATCGATATTATAAACAATTCTTCACGGCAGCTGCTCAGCCTGATAGATGATGTAATAGATATTTCTAAAATAGAATCCGGTATGTTTGAGCTCAACAATTCTGTTTTCAATGCTGCAAAATTGATAAACGAAGCAGTTGCGGAACTGAAACCTCAGGCTAAAAATGCAGGACTGTCATTGGAATCATCATACGATAAAAAAATGAGCGGCTTGCAAATAGAAGCTGACCCCGCGCGTGTCAAGCAGGTACTTTACAATTTTATAGGCAATGCCTTGAAATATACCGAAGAAGGAACAGTAACAGCAGGATTTATTCTGAAAAATGACTCTGTAGAATTTTTCATCAAAGACACCGGAATAGGGATAGATAAGGAAAATCAAACGATTATTTTCGAGCGCTTCCGGCAGGTGGAAAATCGTCTGTCAAGAGTTCACGGAGGAACAGGATTGGGGCTTGCAATCTCTAAAGCTTTGGTGGAAAAAATGGGCGGAAAAATAGGCGTTGAATCCAAACCGGGCGCAGGGAGCAGATTTTACTTTTCACTGCCGTTTAACGACGATATTACAGTTCCTGAAGTGTCCGAAGAAAAAAGAAGCACGAACAATAATCAGGTTAATGATTTTTCGCTTGACGGTACCCTCATTCTTGTCGCTGAGGATGAACTTTCTAATTATTTATTAATCGAGCGTATTTTCAGAAATTATAATACCGAGTTGATTTGGGCTAAAAACGGTGAGGAAGCGGTTAGGCTTTTTAAGGACAATCCCGATATTGATCTTATTATACTTGATATAAAAATGCCGGTTAAAAACGGTTTTGAAGCCCTGAAAGAAATCAGAGCAGTCGATAGCGATGTGCCGGTTATTGCCCAGACCGCCTACGCAATGGCTAATGATGAAGAAAGAGCTTTAAGCGCCGGATGCAATGATTATATTTCAAAACCGATAGACGTACAGTTATTTTTAGAAAAAATCAGGAATCTGCTGAAATAGTGAAAATACTGGTGATAAACTGGCAGGATATTAAAAATCCCTCCGGCGGAGGTGCTGAGGTTCATTTCCATGAGATATTTAAAAGAATTGCCGCCCGCGGCAACAGCGTAACTCTTTTCTGCTGTATGTTTGATGGAGCGGCGCAGGAAGAAATGATAGACGGCATTAAAGTGATAAGAAAAGGCAGCAGAAATCTTTTTAATTTTTACGTGCCTTTCATGTATTACAAACGCTTTAAAAAAGAAAATTACGACATAATAATAGATGACATAAATAAAATTCCTTTTTATACACCTCTTTACGTGAAAGAACCACTGCTTGCAATAAGCCACCACTTTTTCGGAAAAAGTATTTTCCTTGAAGCAGGTTTGATAAGCGGCGTTTACGTTTATTTAGCCGAAAAGCTGGTGGATTTCGTTTACAAGAAAACGCCTTTCGCGGTTGTGTCTCAAAGTACGCTGGATGAATTTAAAGACAGGGGCTTCGATGAAAAACATTTTTCTATTGTTCCCAATGCCATTACACCGGAAGAATTTCCCATGAAAGCAGGGAGAAAAGAAACATTTCCCGTAGTAACTTATTTCGGCAGACTGAAAAAATATAAAAGTGTTGACCATCTTATAAAGGCTTTTGCCGTAGTTTCCCGTGAAATTCCCGAAGCAAGGCTTTACATTATGGGCACGGGAGATTTCAGACCGGTTCTTGAAAAAACAGCCGAAGAGCTTGACATTTCTGAAAAAACGAAATTTTTCGGATATGTAACAGACGAAGAAAAAGTCCGCATACTTAGTCTTTCTCACTGCGCCGTAAACACTTCCATGAAAGAAGGCTGGGGAATTACAAACATCGAAGCTAACGCCTGCGGCACTCCCGTAATATCGGCAGACGTACCCGGACTGAGGGACTCCGTAAAGGAAAATGTGTCGGGAATCTTGTATGAATACGGGAATATCAAACAGCTTGCCGATATTATTATCTCTTTACTAAAAGACGAAGAACGTCAGATGCATCTTTTCAAGGGCGCAGTTTCATGGGCAGAAGAATTCACATGGGATGAGTCTGCTAACCTTATGCTGGAAAAATGCAGAGAAGTAATAGATGAAAAATCATGAAGCAAATATGATTTGGAAAACACACCCCTTTTTTCCTCTCTCAAGAGGGGATGCAATTCGTTATTCGTAGATGGACTCCACTTCAAAAGTGGAGTCCATCTGAAACCCCATAACTTATCTGAAACCCCATAATTTATCTGAAACCCCATAACTTATACTATTTTTTTGCAAACGCACTGTTTGTAAGGTAATCCACTACTCCCTGAGAACTTCCTTCCATGTCTTCTCTTCCTTTTTCCCAGTTTGCCGGACAAAGCTTGCCGTACTTATCGAAATGAATAAGGGCATCCAGCATTCGGACAGCCTCGCTTACATTTCTGCCGAAAGGCTGGTCGTTTACGACAGAGTGTTTTATTATTCCTTCTTTGTCTATCAGAAAAAGCCCCCTAAGTGCAACTTCATCGTTGAAGAGCACTTCGTATTTTCTTGAAATTTCCTTATTTAGATCGGAGACAAGAGTGAATTTTACGGGACCTATGCCTCCCTTTTCAACAGGCGTCTTTTTCCATGCAATATGAGTGTAAGCGGAATCAACTGAAATTCCAATCAACTCCGCACCTCTTTCTTTAAACTCTTCAATTCTATCATTGAACGCCAATATTTCCGTAGGGCATACAAAAGTGAAATCCAGAGGATAAAAAAACAAAACGATATACTTCCCTTTAAAATCAGAAAGCGTAAAATTTTCATCTATTGTATTGTCCGGCTGTACCGCATTTGCCTTGAAATCAGGAGCCTGCTTCGTTATCAGATTAGACATGAACTTTCTCCTTATAAAAAAGGGCACTGCGCCTGCCGGCATCAGCGCCCTGATGTAACAATTATTTATCCTGAGTATAAAAACTGGTTCCAAATATGCTCTTAAGCATTATTCGGATTCATGGACTCGTCCACACAGATCTTTTTGAGGTCTTCTTCGGTGTAATTATCGAGTTTCTCGATAGCTTTTACGGGGCAGAGATACGTATTGCCCGAATCTGCTTTAATCCACTCCAAAGCGAGTTCCTGCTTGATCACTTTTTTTTCGTTTTCCATGTTAAACTCCTTATTATTAGTTTTAGAAACTTATTCAGAACATCTGAATAATTAATATTTATTTAATTTATAACACGCTTTATTCTGTGCTGTTTTCATTTTTCTGTCTGATGTGGTCTTTAACCATTTGCATGTCGAGTGATTCAGTTTGGCGGATTACATCTTCAAGTTTGTCGGCGGGAAAATATCCCGGCTGCCGGAAAAGCAAAATACCGTCCCGGTAAATCATCAATGCAGGTATATTCTCAATTCCAAGTTCTTTAATGAGTTCCTTTTCCTCCATTGCATCAATTGAGCAGAAAGTATGCTGCCCGAATTTTTCTGCGGCGCTTTCAAATACCGGTTTGAACTCCGAGCAGGCATCGCACCAGGCTGCCCAACAGTCCACAATTACAATCCCTTTTTGATCGATTGTATCGTTAAAGTTATTAATGTTTAATTTCAATATATTCATAATTTATATTATCTTTATTAATATTTTTAATATTGACGAAACAATATTGCTATATTGTAATATTGTAAATTTTTTTTTTCATTTAGAGACATTTTTTTTAACGGTTTTGGGCTGATGTTGTTTAAACTCATAATAATCATTAATAGAAAACCCTATTTCGACAAGATTAATGTTCATCCTCTTACCAATTAGAATTCTAAAGAAATACTTAAAACTCATTCCCAAAGTCCGATTTGGGGATGTATTCTTCAAGCGAAGCTATGTTTCGCTGCTGCCAAACAGAGTTTGAATAGGAGGAAAATTGTTTTTTGAAAGCTGCTTAGCATTAAAGCAGGGCTGTTAAAAAAAAACATTGCCTGTAGGAGCGAACCTACGTGTTCGCCCAAACTACTTAGCAAATTCATGCAGAAACACAGCGGAAGCTTTTATGCCGCCGAAGAAGTTTTCTACGGCAAAATTTTCATTCGGGGAGTGAATATTATCGCCCGGAAGCCCAAGCCCCATAAGTACGGAAGGTGCTTTAAGCTCTCTTTGAAACACTTCCACAATGGGAATAGAGCCGCCTTCGCGCATGAAAACCGGGTCTTTACCAAAAGCTTCGTTGAACGCAGTTTTACAGGCATTAACTCCTTTGCTGTCTCTTGGCACCAGCACGGGCGAGCCGCCGTGCATCTCTTTGAAATCGAGCTTAATCGTAGGAGGCGTAAGTTCTCTGAGGTAACTCTCAAGCTGCCTGCCGGTTTTAGCAGGGTCCTGATTAGGCACAAGACGCATAGAAAGTTTAGCCGCAGCATGAGAAGGAAGAACCGTTTTGGCGCCTTCACCCGTAAAACCTCCGTAAATTCCGTTTAAATCCAGAGAAGGTCTTGCCCAAACCCGCTCAAGGGTACTATAGCCGGTTTCTCCGTAAACGGCATCCACTCCGAGGCTCTTGCAGTACTCTTTTTCGTCGAAGGGCAGCCGGAGAAACTCTTTTCTTTCATCTTCGGTCAGCGGCAGTACGTCATCATAAAATCCGGGTATTGTAATTCTTCCGTAGCGGTCTTTAAGTTTTCCCATCATCCAGCAAAGTACATTTAGCGGATTGTCAACCCCTCCGCCGAATGTACCGGAATGAAGGTCGCGGTTCGGTCCGGTTACCTTTATTTCAAAATAGGCAATGCCCCGGAGGGCATAGCAAATCGAAGGAAGTCCGTCTGCGAACCATTCCGTATCGGAAATTAGGACTGTATCGCATTTCAGCATTTCGCGGTTTTCGGCGATAAATTTATCAAGATGGCTGCTGCCTGCTTCTTCCTCGCCCTCTATCAGGAGTTTTATGTTAACGGGCAGCCTGCCTTCCTTTTTCAGAATGGATTCAATAGCTTTCAGATGTACGAAAAGCTGTCCCTTGTCGTCGGAAGTACCTCTGCCCCATAGTTTTCCGTCTTCAACTACCGGATTAAAAGGGTCTCTTTTCCACAGATTGAGCGGATCGACGGGCTGAACGTCATAATGACCGTATATGAGAACCGTCGGAGCATTCCCGCCGGTTTCCAGCCGTTCGCCGTAAACAATAGAGTGCCCTTCCGTCGGAATTATCCTTGTATCTGAAATGCCAATTTCGTTAAGATGTTTTTCCAGCCATCCTGCACATTTTTCCATGTCGGGCTTGTGCTCGGAAAGGCTGCTGATGCTTTTAAATTTCAGGAAGGTTATCAGCTCTTCAAGAAAGCGCTCCTTTTCGGATTCGATATAGTCTAAGGTGTTTTGCATTGTATTCAGCTCAATTATGATAAAAAAATCACAGCACTTCTCTTCTTACGGGATATCTTTTTCTCTGCAGGTCGAACTGGCGGGCTCTTTCCTGCTCGTCAAGAACGGTTATTTCCCTGAAGATAGCGCTGTCGTACTCAAAAAATCTTGATTTCTCTATAGTATTTCTTATATAGTCATGGTCAGAAAAGGCGTCCGGCGGCATTGGTTTATAATTTGCCAGTTCTTTGTCAATCTCCGTGTAATTGGGCATACATCCGGAATAATCGTAATAGGCTTTTGCAATCATAAGAGTGCCTTTCAGCTTTCCGTCTCTGGAGTAACCTGCTACATGCGGTGAGCAAAGCATAGCTTTTTCTGCAAGAATGGGATTAAAATAAGGTTCGTTTTCCCAGACATCTACCGCAGCAGTAATATCGTTTTTTGCTATTTTGTCCAATACGGCTTCTTCATCTACAACTCCCCCGCGGGAAGAATGAATGAGAAGCGATCCTGATCTCATTGAGCCGGTAAGCTCCTTGTCCAAAAGCTTCACGGTAGGATATGCTCCTTCGGGTTCCAAAGGCACATGATTGGTAAGCACATCCATTCTTTCGCACAGTTCGGGCAGTTCCCTGTATGTTAAATGTTCAGGGAACTCAAAATCCATATCCCTGAGCGGAGGGTCATTTACATACACTTTCATTCCAAGCCAATGTGCATAGCGGGAAACAAGTTTTCCGATATTGCCGTACCCTATGACGCCAATTCTCATGTCCCGCAGATTAAGACTGTTCATATAAGCCCATTTCAGCATGGAGTAAACCACATATTCGGCAACGGAGTTGGCATTAGCCCCGGGTGCATTGGCAAATTTTATGTTCTTTTCCCGAAGGTATTCCGGATCAACATGGTCGATGCCGGCGGTGGCGGTAGCCGCAAAATCAACATTAGTACCTTCCAGAAGGCTTTTGCTTATTTTAGTCTGAGAGCGGGTTATCAGCACATTGCTTTCTGCTGCAATTAAATCGGAGCGGGTGAGCTTTCTGCCTGTATATGTATGCACTTCTCCGCAGTTTTTCAGCATTTTGTGGAGCAGAGGGATGTTTTCGTCGATAAAAATAATGTCATTCTTCATAAATTCTTAATCCGTCAATCTTGTAAAACCGAGTCAATCTTATTAACCATAGCGTCTATTTTCGTTACTATATCTTTCTTTTTTAAAAAATCTCCCGTGCCGGTTTCTTTCATAAGAGATATTTCTTTTTGCAGTGCATCATTCTCATTTTTCTTCCTGTTAAGAGCATCTTTCAAAACTGACATGTCGTCTTCATAGAGAGCAATTTTTCTGTAAGCTTCATCCAATTCTTCTTTTGCTTTGTAATATTTTGCTTCCGAATCTTTGGCTTTTTCCTGATAATCTTCCATCAGTCTTTCCCTGATTAGAAGATTATTGTTCAATTCTTTAATTCTCTCCTGCAAAGAAAGCAGCTTTTTTTGCAAGCCCTCATCATCTTCAAGTTTTTCTTTAAGAAGATGAATCTGATTTTCGGCAGAGGACAGAACATCATTTAACCTTTTAATTTCCTGAGAACTTAAGTCATTTCTGACTTTCATCTCTTCAATGACGTTTTTATTGTTTTCTATTTCATTTCTCAGGCGGTTTATTAATTCACTGCCGGCAGCGGCGGCTTGCTCTTTTTCTGCAAGCAGGGATTCAGCCGCGGTCAGTTTGTTTTGATATTCCTTTAATTCTTCAAGTTCGTTTTTCAGCAGCTCAATGTTTTTATTGCTGTTTTTCAATTCCGAGGAATATTCGGAAATGGTCTTCTCTAATTTCTTTTTTTCTAAATTTAAATCAATGAATTTCTGGGAATAGTCCTCGATAGTTTTTTCCTGACCTCTGACAGTGGTCTCGAGTTCGGCTTTTTCTTCCTCAAATTTCTTCTTTTCTTTCAGTGTCTCTTTTTTGTATTCGTTCAGCTCTTTTTCGAGCTTTTCTGATTCGCCTTTCAGAAGGAAAATCTGATTTTCAAGGCTGCTGTTTCTTGCTGATGTTTTGCGGTACTGCGTTTCTAATGATTCAAATTCTTCTTTAATATGTTTATACTCACTGAGTATTGTTTCAAAATTTTCCAAAGCATCGTTCAAAGACTCAATTTCCTCATTTTTTGCTTTTATTGCGGCGGTCTGTTCTTCCTGCATCCTCTCAAAATCCCGCTTAAGCTCCTCGAACTCAAATTCAACTTTTGAAAGCATTGCTTCAATTATTTCTGTGTCTTTCAATCGTTTTTCATAATTGATTATTTTGCTTTCCATCATTGAGATTTTATCTTTGAGCTGAGTTATCTCTTTGGCGCGGTCGTGAAGCTGTGAATTCTTATCGGCTAAATCTTTTCGTGTAAATTCGTAATCTCTTGCTTCTCTGTCTTTTTCCTCTATTAGATTTCTAAGCCGGAGGTTTTCTTCCTTTTCGGTTTCTAACTGACTTTTCATTTTTGTCAGTTCTCTGACTTCTTCGATGAGATTTATATTCTCTTCTTCCAGTGCTTCGTAATTCATCCTCAGATTTTCGAGAGCGGGGCGGAGCTTGCGGTTTTCCTGTTCGGCGGCAAGCTTTTCACGGTCTTTTTCCTTTATCGTCTCATCGGATTTTATAAACTTGGCTTCGAGTTTCGAGTATTTCTCGGACAGCAGGCTCAGTTCGGACTCGCGGTCGTTTATGGCAGTCTGCAGTTCGACTGCTTTCGAGTTGAGGTCCCAATAACGCTTCACATCTGAATCGACAGAGTTTTCCAGACTGTCAATTCTCTCAAGGAGCTCACTTTCCCTGCTCTTTTGTGCCTCAAAAGCATCGGCAGTGTCTCTCAGAGCTGACCACAGGTTTGAAACGGACTGTTTCAGCTCATCGGGAATATTATTTATTTCTGGTTGTTCTTTCATGGCGGCATCAAAATATGTGGGTGTTTATTTTTAAAGTTAATCACCGGATGAACAATTAACTAAAATTTTCTCAATTTGGCGTCATATTTCTTTTCAACTGTATTAATAATCTTTTCAAAAGCTTTATCTACATCTTCGTCGGTAAGCGTTCTTTCCGGAGAAGAGAATTTCAGCGAAAAAGCAATGCTCTTTTTGTCTTTTTCTATTGATTTGCCTTCATATACATCAAAAATTTCGACATCCTGCAAATATTTTCCGCCGGTCTGCTCTATTTCATTTCTTATTTTCTCAGCCGGGAGTTCTTTACCGGCAACAAAAGCAATGTCTCTGGTAACAGCCGGATAGGGGGCAACGGGGCTGTATTTGGCAGGAGATATTTTAGTGCCGTATAGCTCTGACAAATCAATTTCAAGCAAATAAACTGCATCTTCGATATCAAATCTCTTCAGCATTTCTGTTTTTACACTGCCGAAGAAACCGATTGTCTTCTTTTTTAGCAGTATCTTCATCGAGTTCTTAGAAAACACAAGGCTTTCTTCATCGTTTGCCTTTAATTTTATGCCCGGTATTCTAAAAAACGCGAACATGTCTTCGGCTGTTCCTTTTATATCGTAAAAATCTGCCTCTCGTTTTTCGGGTGACCAGTGCATTGGTGCAGATCTGCCTGTCATACAAAGCATCAAACAGGTTTTCTCGACTATTCCCGGCACGAAACCGCTTTCCTTATCATCTATATTATGAAAGGTTTTACCGATTTCAAACAACCGCAGGTCTTTATTTCCGAAGCGCATGTTCCACTCTGCCGTTTTCAGCATGGCAGGAACCGGCGATGGCCTTAAAACGGATATTTCCTCACCCAGAGGATTTGCGATTTCCACAGGCTTATCGGTAAAAATCTTTGCAAGCGCCGGGCTTGTCATATTTTGGTTTATGGTCTCTGAAAATCCTCTTGGAATCAAAAAACTGCGGATTTTTTCGCGTAGAGGCGGCACTGCAAGTTTTTCGGGCACTTGATCTGCTGAATAATCCACATGCGATGTGTAATCGGGTATTATGTTGTCATAATTGTAAAGTCTTGCGATTTCTTCTATTAAATCTATTTCGTATTCCATATCTACCCGCCATTTGGGCGCCTGAACTTTTATTTTCTCATTGTCCTGCTCAATTATATCAAATTTCAGTCTGTCAAGCATATCGACCATATCGGCATTCATTATATCCGTGCCTATAATCTTCCTTGCCCTGTCGAAACGCATGGTTAATATGGCAGGTTTTATCTTATTCGGATACACGTCTATTCTGCCTTTTTCGAGTGTTCCGCCGCATATATCGGCTATCATCTGAGCAGCACGGTCGAGCGCCCATATTACATTTTCAGGATCGACCCCCCGCTCGAAACGGTGGGAAGCTTCGCTGGGTATCCCAAGCTTCTTTGCCGTGCGGCGGACCGACTGCGGCTGAAAATATGCCGATTCCAGCAGAATGTTTTTTGTTGAGGTGTTTATTTCGCTGTTTTCGCCGCCCATTACTCCGCCTACAGCGACAGGTTTTTCCGCATCGCATATCATAAGCATTTCAGAATCAAGCTTTCTTTCTTTGGAATCAAGGGTGGTAAATGTCTGCCCATGTTCTGCCGTTTTCACTATAATCTCATTTCCTGCAATTTTATCGAGATCAAAGGCATGAAGAGGCTGGCCCGATTCCGTTAAAACGTAATTGGTGATATCAACTGCCGAATTTAAAGGTCTTAAGCCTAAGGCAGTAAGTCTTTTTTTGAGCCAATCCGGCGATTCTCCAATTTTAACATTTCTTATAACTCTGGCTGCATAGCGGGGGCATTTTTCGCTGTCTTCGATAGAAATTTTTATACTTTCGCTTACATCTGCTCCAGTTTCTATCAGATTAATTTCAGGCCGCTTCATTACCCTGCCGTAATATGCCGCTATTTCGCGGGCAACACCGATATGGCTCAAGCAGTCGGCGCGGTTCGGGGTAAGGCTGACATCATATATTACGTCGTCAAGCTCAAGATATTCTGCTAAAGGCTTTGCCGGAGGGGCATCTTCGGGAAGAACCCATATACCGCCTGCATCATCGCCTGTAAGCAGTTCAGCCTGACTGCATATCATACCTTCTGAAGTAACGCCTCTGATAGCTCTTTTTTCAAGCCTGAACTCGGCAGACGGAACAACTGCCCCAATATCTCCGACAACGACTGTCTGCCCGGCTTCGACATTCGGAGCGCCGCAAACGATAGTTTTTTTACCCTTGCCGAAATCGACAGTACAGACGGATAATTTATCTGCATCGGGATGTTCTTTCTTGTCGAGCACTTTTCCCGTGTAAAAACCTTCGTATTTTTCAGCGGGACGGCTGATGCCTTCCACTTCTATGCCTAACATCGTAAGAATATTTTCCAGTTCTTCCGGACTGCATGAAAAATCCGTAAGTCCCCTCAGCCATTTGTGTGATACTAACATATTTCCTCTAAACCATTTTCTCCGTTAATACAAATTACTCTTTTCAAAAACGTATAATTTAAGGAATTTTTAAGGAATAAAGAAAAAATTTCCGACTAACTAAAAAAAATAAGAAAGTATCGGATATATTGTTATTCTTTACCCCCTTTTTGAAGCTGGTGCATAATTTTAGATTATCAAATGTGCTTTGTCTATTATTCCTCTCCGAAAATTGTAATAGTCAGTTTTCTATTGCGGGTGCGATTGCGGAACTCGCACAGGTAAATGCCCTGCCAGGTACCTGTGTGAAAATGACCGTCTTTAACAGGCAGCGTAACGGAGCTTCCCAATAGAGAATTTTTTATATGGGAGACCATATCGTCGGTGCCTTCGGCTGTATGTTCGTACAAGGAAGTTTCTTCCGGCACGAGCCTGTTAAAAAAAACCTCGAAATCCCGCCGTACGGAAGGATCCGCATTTTCGTTTAAGGTCAGTCCGGCGCTTGTGTGCATTATAAAAATATGAGCTATTCCCAATTTTATATTTTTCAGCGAGGGTACCTGCTTTTCAACTTCTTCCGTAATAAGAGTGAAACCGCGCGGCTTTGGCTTAATGCTTATTTCAAACTGATAAATATTCATATATTTTCCTTATTTTTATTAAAACCTTACATATATAATAGTGATTATATTGGCAAATATTGGCAAATATTGGCAAATATTGGCAAATACAAAAAAACGAGGTGATTATGTAACATTTTTCAAATATAATACTGATTTTTGTTGTTTTATGGATAATGAACGTAAGCTGCAATCCTAAAGAAGTCAAACAAGAAAAGACGTTGATTTTAAAACATATACAATAGAGCAGTTTTTTGACAATGAGCGGATAAGCGGGGGCGCTTTTTCTCCCTCTGAAAAGAAAATTCTTATAAGCAGCAACCAAACCGGTATTATGAATTTGTATGAAATTGACATTGAAACATGCCGCCGGACTCAACTGACTTTTTCCGATAAGGAATCTTTTTTTTCAGTGGAATAAGTCCCCGGCACAGATAAAATAATTTATTCGGCGGATAAAGGAGGCAATGAGATAAATCATCTTTATCTTTTAGGCAGTAACGGAGAATCCAAAGACCTGACACCGGGCAAAAATGAAAAAGCAAGTTTCCTTAAATGGAATAAACCTAAAAATGCTGTGTTTTTTTTATCTACGGCAAGAGACCCCAGATTATTTGACCTGTATAAAATGAAAAAGATGTCCGACATCTGGCAAATGTTGCACATCTGAAACTGTAAGTAAGAATAAACAGAAGAACTCTACCCTGTTTGTTATAAAAAAAATGTCCGGCACTTTATTATATACCGGACATTTTTCTTTAATGCTTCTTTAAAAAATTATTCGTTTCCGCCTTTTTGAGGCTGCTCAGCCTGCATTGATTCTTCGCGTTTCTGGCGCCAGTATCTTCTTTCCATTTTGAGTTCCTCGTCGGTCTTTGGACCTTTGGGAGGAATTGTAAGAACCTGTCCCGGATGAATAATGTCGGGATTTCGAATTTTGTCCATGTTGTCGTGCCAGATTTTAGGCCACTGGAAGGGATCGCCGTAGATTTCCATTTTTCCTGCAATGTTCCAGAGGCAGTCGCGGTCTTCTGCCCATGTGCCGACTGTATAGCCCGTGGGGCGTTCCTCTTTTACTTTCAGATTTTTGATTCTGCGGGCAATGTCAACGATTTTATTATAAAATTCAGGCAGCAGTGCGAGTTTATTTTTACGGATTTCGTTAAGTTCTGCCCATACTGCATCGATTTCTTCCTGCTTGTTTTCGCGTCTTTCCATGTTTCGGACCTTGCCGTCGAGCTTGCCTAATCTCTGGCGGAAAGCTTCGATGTCGTCCAGAGTGGCGCCGAGCAGAGAATACAGTTCTTTATTGCAGTCTTTCAACTGCTGCTGAAGAGATGCAAGTTCTTCTTTATTAGTCTCAAGGTCTTTGGAAATTTCCTCAAGTTTTTGCTCAAGATTTTGAACTTTGAGCTGCCATTCCTGCATAAGAACTTCATATTCTTCACAAGTCATTTCGCTTTCAGCTTTTTGGGCATTTACCGAAGTAACGGTTGTAAATGCCAAGATTAACGCTAACAACAAAATATTAAAAAATTTCATTTTATTATCTCCTTTAAATTTGATTACACAGATTAAAAATTATTTGCCTTCTTCTTCCGGTGTTTCCTCTTTCGGCTCTTCAAAGCGTATGTCAGAGGGCCAGATATTAGGCCAGTTGGGAAGATGTTTGTTGACGAATGCTTTATCGTCTTTACATTTGTCAAGGTCTTTCTGAACGGCATTCATCTCGCCTCTTAGGTTCCCGATTTCCCGTTCTGTTTTGCTGATCTGTGTGCTCAAATCGCGTTCCTTTTGCTTAAGTTCACGCAGTGCCTGAAGTTGTTCTTCGTTTGGATGGCAGGTGCAGCCGCTGAAGAATGCGGCAGTTAGACCAAGCGCTGCTATTAATAGCGCCGTAAGCAGCCTCCGTGATAACATAGATACCTCCTCAAAATTTTATAAAAATAAATAAATCAATTAATTGTGTCTTGTTTTCTCTGTTTTGTCTTTCGTTTTGCTCCCTAATCAATAAATCAGTACTGAAAAATATCAAAAAAAATATTCTTCATATTGAGCAAATATCGTAAAAAAAGTTTATCAAACCTAATATTTTTCAATTATTAACTATATTTTTTTAATTTTTCACTTAAAATTTATTAATAATTAACGCAATTTTACCGGTTTATATCGTATATAGACTAAAAATTTTTAAATTTGTTTTTTGAAGATTTTAGTTTAACAAAGAAGTTTTTTGAGAAAATATACAAAAAGAAATCAACATACGGCTGGAGATTGCTTCGCCGCCTCGATCCCCGCAATGACGTATCAGCAGGTGGAAAAAAGATGTCCAACATCTGGCAGATGCTGGACATCTGGAAGCAGAGACCCCACCCCTGCCCTCCCCAAGGGGAGGGAGATTAAGAATGTAGTTCCCTCATCTTGTGGATGGTTAGGGTGGGGCTTAAAATAAACAGATGAAACGCCCATGATTTGTGAAAATCACTCAAGGGGATGATTATTTTAGATAGATTTGCCATATATTGAAAAAAAACGTAATGTAAATTAAAAACCGGAAAAGACCCCGCCCCGGCCCTCCCCAAGGGGAGGGAGATTAAGAATGCAGTTCCCTCCCTTTGGGGAGGGTTAGGGTGGGGCAAAAATAAACAGATGAAACCCTCATGATTTGGGAAAATCACATAAGGGGATGATTATTTTAGGTAGATTTGCCATATATTGAAAAAAAACGTAATGTAAATTAAAAACCGGAAAAGACCCCGCCCCTGCCCTCCCCAAGGGGAGGGTGCTAAATTAATGATTTCCCTCCCTTTGGGGAGGGTCAGGGTGGGGCAAAAATAAACAGATGAAAGCAATATGAACAAAGAATTTCCTAAGGCATACGAGCCGAAGCCGGCTGAAGAAAAATGGTACCGGCAATGGATGAAAAGCGGTGTATATTCCGCAGCATCAAAAACCGGCAAAAAAGCATATTCAATTTTAATGCCGCCGCCCAACGTTACGGGCATACTCCATTTCGGACATGTTTTAAACATTACTCTTCAGGATATTTACATTCGCTGGAAAAGAATGGACGGATACGAGTCCTGCTGGTTTCCCGGCACTGACCACGCAGGTATTGCCACCCAGACCCGCGTGGAAAAACAGCTTAAACAGGAAGGAATAACCCGTTACGACCTCGGAAGGGAAAAATTCATCGAAAAGGTCTGGGAATGGCGTGAAAAGTACGGCGGTATAATTTTAAAACAGCTTAGAACACTCGGCGTTTCCTGCGACTGGGAGAGAACCCTCTTTACAATGGACGAATCCGCTTCAAATGCGGTACGTGAGGTTTTCATCCGCCTTTTCGACGAAGGACTTATCTACAAAGGAAAGCGCATCATCAACTGGTCTCCGCTTTCTCAGACGGCACTTTCCGACGAAGAAGTTGAGTTCAGAGAAGTAAACGAACATTTTTACACATTGAGATACTATTTCAAAGATTCGGCAGAATATCTTAAGGTTGCCACTGTCCGTCCCGAAACAATTTTCGGCGACACAGCCGTTGCAGTTAATCCAAACGACGAAAGATACAAAGACAAAATAGGAGAAACCGTGGTGGTTCCCATTGTTGGCAGGGAAGTCAAGATAATAGCCGACGAATATGCAGACCCCGAATTCGGCACGGGCTGTGTGAAAATCACCCCTGCTCACGATCCTAATGACTTTTTGGTCGGGGAGAGGCACAATCTGGAAATGACAGCAACTATAAATCCCGACGGTACCATGAACGAACTCGCCGGTGATTTCGCGGGCATGGACAGATTCGAAGCGAGAAAGGCAATTGTTAAAGCGCTGAAAGATCAGGATTTAATTGAAAATATCGAAGATTACACACATAACGTCGGTTTTTCGCAGCGCGGCGGAGAACCCGTAGAACCGTTCCTTTCCGACCAGTGGTTTGTGAAAATGAAACCGCTTGCCAAAGATGCGCTTGATGCAGTAAGGAACAGAGAGATTCGTTTTTTCCCCGATCACTGGGTAAAAACTTACGAACACTGGCTGGAAAATATCAAAGACTGGTGTATCTCGCGTCAGCTATGGTGGGGGCACAGAATCCCGGTCTATTATGCCGAAAACGGCGCTTACACGGCTGCTTCCTCAAAAGAAGAGGCAATAAAAAAACTACTTCTGCCGGATGATGCCTCTTTGAGGCAGGATGAGGATGTACTCGACACATGGTTTTCTTCATGGCTTTGGCCTATGACCACCATGAAATGGCTGCACGACGGGAAATCGGAAACTACTGACGAACTTGAAACTTACCTGCCTACGGATTTGCTGGTAACGGCTCCTGACATAATTTTCTTCTGGGTGGCAAGAATGATTATGGCTTCGAAAAAATTCAAAAATGAAATTCCGTTCAAAGATGTTTATTTTACCAGTATGATTCGCGACGGAACGGGCAGAAAACTTTCAAAATCTCTCGGCAACTCACCCGATCCCCTGAATATAATCAACAAATACGGGGCAGATGCCGTACGTTTCACTATAATTTTTCTTTCGCCGCTCGGTCATGATGTCAGGATGGACGTTGATGTAGAGCAGCAAGACATAAAATCCATGGAAATAGGCAGAAATTTTGCAAATAAAGTGTGGAACGCAGGCAGATTTCTGATTATGAAAAGGGATATGGCTAATCTGAGCGATGTATGCCCTGCAAACGAAAACAAGCACCTTGCCGGAGATATGATGAGTTTCGCTGACAAATGGATACTCTCACGCTTCCATACCACTATTAAAAATGTCAGAAAGTCGCTCGATAATTACAAGGTAAATGATTATTCCAAAACTCTTTACGATTTTATCTGGCGTGACTTCTGCGACTGGTACGTGGAAATTTTAAAGGTACAGCTCGGCGAAAGCGATGATGCCGTTTACAAGCAGTGCCTTACAAAATTTGCAACTAATCTTTACGAGAATATTTTGAAACTGCTGCATCCCGTTATGCCCTTCATAACAGAGGAAATATATCACCTTACCGAACCTCGTGAAACCGGTAACAGCATCAGCGTTCGGCCTATACCGGATTTGGACGAAAGCCTGATTGACACCGGACTGGAGGAAAAATTCTCATTTTTGCAGATAATCATAGAGCAGATTAGAAGCCTTCGCTCCGGTATTAATCTTGCACCAAGCCAAAAAGCGCCTGTAATGATTTCAGCCAATAACGGAGAAACTGCCGAATTTTTAAGCTCCCAGGCAAAGATAATAAAAACATTAGGCAGCAGCAATGATGTTACGGTTACTTCAAACGGTAAAAAACCCGAAAACTGTCTTGCTTCTGTCATTAGAGAAACAAATGTGTATTTGATTCTTTCGGGAGATATTGATTTGAGTAAAGAGCGAAAACGTTTTCAAAAGGAAATAGATCGATTGGAGCGAAATATAAACGGTTCGGAGAAAAAGCTCTCAAATGAGAAATTCGTTAATAACGCCCCTGAAAATGTAGTTGCCTATGAACGTGAAAAGCTGGAAAGCATGAAAGAATCATTGAAGAAAGTCAAGGAGAATCTGGAGAG
>CAZOBD010000011.1:41009-44333 GCA_964577665.1 uncultured Hyphomicrobiales bacterium | reverse complement strand
CGGAACTTAGAAGGCAATTTACGGAACTTAGAAGGCAATTTACGGAACTTAGAAGGCAAATTTTGGAACTTAGAAGGCAAATTTCGGAACTTAGAAGGCAATATTTGCAACTTAGAAATAAAATATAATTATAATGTAATTAACATATATTATTTATATTTAAAGGAGAATATTATGGCAAAGGCAGTTCAAAAGAGAAGAGAATATGTAAAATCTGATGATTTGATGCTCGAGCAGGCGCAAACAATGCGAAACCTTTTTGAAGGAGATAAAGCTGATTTTATTGCGCTTTATATTCCTTTAGATGACCCTTTTTCCGCTGATTTTCAAACGGCAATCGATGATGCACAAGATTTGCCCACTGCCGATGAGGAAGCTTTAGAGCTTAAGGTGCTTACCGAAGATGTTTTGGCGGCAATGGAAGATTGTAGAGTTCAATTTATGCTTATGGCAAGCTATGTTAAACTTCTTTTCCCCGATTCACCCGCTAAGCAGGACCTTTTCGGACTTAAAAAATACGATAGAGTAAGAAGTTCGCAGACAAAAATGTATGATTTGATGCAGCTCGCCTATCGGAAGGCAAATTCTGTCGATTATAATGCCGATTTAATTGCTTTGGGATTCGTGCAGACGGAAATTGATAAGCTGGAAACCTATGGGGAGGCGCTTTACGATGCTAATGAGGCGCAGGAAGACCTTAAGCAGCAAATCCGCCTTCGTACGGAGCAGCGCGTAACCGCTTATAATGCCGTTTGGGAGTATATGAAGAAGATTTCCGCTTCTTCAAAGCAGGTTTATGCCGCTAATTATACAAAGCAACAGATGTATTTGCTTTATCCCGAAGGTGAAGGAGGCAAACCCGGCAAAATTCAGGGGCTCGAATACGATATGCCGACCTTTACAGCAAGCTGGCTGCTCAATATGGCTTCCGATACATATCAATTGGAGTACAGATTAGATGATGAATCAGGCGAATGGACGCTTGCTTACGACGGACCTGCGACTGAGGCTGTTCATGACCCGGGTGAGGGAGACTGGCTCTATCGTGTGCGGGGCGTAAACGATAAAGGACCGGGCGAATGGAGCGATGAACTGGCTGTAAGTATTCATCCGGCGTAATTTTTAATTAATAATTAAGAATTAATAATTAATAATTTGGTTGGAAGAGCGATTGCTCTGTTTGGAAAGGGTTTTATATTATTTAAATATGGTAATACGGAACTTAGAAGCAAATAATCATTGAAAATTGAGGCTTGAAAATTCACTGAAAATTGGAAATTGGAAATTGAAAATTGAGAGCGGGGACACGGATATTTGTAAAAGGCTTCAAGAAGCTTTTTAATATTATGCAAAAGTTAATTTAAACAATTCAAAAATATATTAGTTTTAATCCGTAAATTTATTTATATTATAGGAAATATGTTTTGCCGGAATATATATATGAAAAAGCTGTTAATAAATACAATTCTGACCTTATTATTAGTAAATCTGCTGCAACTAACGGCTTACGGGAAGGTACTCCGTATAGTTGTGGACGGCGCAATAAGCCCTGCGACGTCTTCATACATAGAAAACGGGATAAAAAGCGCCGAAGAACAGAATGCAGATGCCCTTTTGATAGAATTAAACACTCCCGGCGGACTTCTTGAATCAACGCGTGATATAGTTAAGTTCATTTATAAATCGGAAGTGCCGGTAATAGTTTACGTAGCGCCCGGCGGCGCTCGAGCAGGCTCTGCGGGGGTGTTCATAACGCTTGCGGCGAACGTAGCAGCGATGGCGCCCGGCACAAATATCGGGGCGGCACATCCGGTAGGGCTCGGCGGCGAGAGCGATTCGGCGAGCGCCATGTTCGATAAGGTAACCAACGATGCGGCAGCGTTCATACGGAGCATAGCACAGAAGCGCAGGAAGAACGAAGACTGGGCAGAGCAGGCAGTAAGGGAAAGCATAAGTGCAACAGAGAACGAAGCTTTGCAGGCAGGAGCGATAGACTTTATTTCTCCGACGGCGGATTCTCTTTTAAAGATGGCTGACGGCTTAAGCGTGGAAACAGCTTCCGCAACAATGACTTTGCGCACATCCGGCAGGGAAATAATTGACAAGCACATGAGCTGGAAAGACAAATTAATGGCTTTCATCAGCAATCCCAATGTAGCATATATATTAATATTGCTCGCAATGTACGGAATAATGTTCGAGCTTTATAATCCCGGCTCGATATTTCCGGGAGTAGTGGGGGGAATCTCTGCAGTACTGGCTGCATATTCTCTGCAGCTTCTTCCGATAAATCTGGCGGGGCTGGCGCTGATGATTTTAGCGGTAGTTTTGTTTATATTGGAAATAAAAATAACAAGTTACGGTCTGCTGACGATTAGCGGGATCGTTTCATTCATATTAGGTTCCACAATGCTGATTGATTCGCCTATGGAATTCATGGAAATCTCTTTATCGGTCATAATTACTGCTTCGGTGGTAACTATATTATTTTTCCTTGTAGTTATCGGACTTGGGCTAAAGGCGCAGTTTCGCAAAGGGGCATCCGGCAGCGATGCAATGCTTGGAGAAAGCGGGATTGCAATAACGGCAATAGCGCCGGGTCAAAAAGGAAAAGTGAAAACTCACGGTGAAATCTGGACTGCTGAAGCAGATGAAGAGATTACACCGGGTCAGGAAGTCGAAGTCATTTCTTCACAGTATTTAACTATCAAAGTAAAACCAAAAATCAGTTGAGTATTTTTTAACTATTCTAAAGGAGGAGCTTATGCCGGCAACCGTAATACTTCTTGCCATAATTGTATTTATACTCTTTTCAATGATCCGCATCATGCGTGAATATGAAAGAGCCGTTGTTTTTCGTCTGGGAAGGCTTGTAGGTGCAAAAGGCCCCGGGCTGATTATCCTGATACCTTTTATCGATAAGATGGTAAAAGTAGGACTTCGTACCATCGCAATGGATGTCCAGCCGCAGGATATTATTACCCGTGATAACGTATCGGTAAAAGTCAATGCCGTGCTTTATTTCCGAGTTTTAAATCCGGAAAGAGCCATCGTCGAAGTGGAGAATTATCTTTTTGCCACAAATCAGATAGCCCAGACCACTCTCCGCAGTATTTGCGGCCAGAGCGACCTTGACGAGCTTCTTGCTGAAAGAGATAAAATAAACCAGAGGCTCCAGCAGATAATAGACGACCATACCGAGCCTTGGGGAATAAAAGTTTCCAGCGTAGAAGTTAAGCAGATAGACCTCCCGCTTGAAATGCAGCGGGCTATGGCTCGTCAGGCAGAAGCAGAAAGAGAGAGACGTTCAAAAGTTATCAATGC
>CAZOBD010000011.1:21655-40909 GCA_964577665.1 uncultured Hyphomicrobiales bacterium | reverse complement strand
TGTTTCGTCTGTTTATTTTTATTATCCGTTTCAGATGTCCAACATCTGCGAGATGTTGGACATCTTTTTTCATCTGTTTATTTTATACTTCAAAAAAGACAGATCTTGTCATTCCGCACTTGCCCAAGGAATCTCACGAATGAGAAACACACCCCTTAATCCCCTCTCAATAGGGGACAATTTTTGATTTTCAGATGTCCGACATCTTGTTTAAATAAAAACAGAATTGATATTTTAGATGAGAAATCTCGTTGAATTCTCCGGATGATGAAGATTGAACTCAATAAGAGACAGCTCGCTTTTATCGTGAGCTGCTTGAAAAGAGTAGGTTTTGCCTATTCTTTCTTTCCATTCCCCTGTAAGACGGGTTGACTCGTGAATGTGTCCGTGCATGGTAATCAAGGGTTGTTTCTTTTCTATAAGCCTTTTGACAGCTATGCTGCCGACATGAACATCCAAAGGGGCATGATCAACAGATTTTCCGTCGAGGTCAGCTCTGTCGAGTTTTGTCTGGTATGGAGGGGAGTGAAAAAGCCAGACAGATTTTCTCATGTCAATATTTTTGGAAAGCTTGTTAATGTCTTTGGCAATTGTCTCCCATTGAAGCTTTTTCAAGTCTGTGCTGACTGTGTGGATGCCGTTTTCAGGCGGAATACAGCCGGGATCGGTGAATCGGGATACGTCATATTTTTCCCAGTCTTTCAGCCTGAATGGGCTGGGAGGAACATAAGAATAACCGATTATTTTAAAACCCTCAAAATCAAGTTTTCTGGAATGTGAATAATACCACAATTCATTATCATACCGTAAAAAATCCTTTTCGGTAACTTTTGGGTCATCGTTTCCCAATATGATAAAAAAAGCAGGGTAGTCAGTACCCATATCAGTTTTCAGTTTTTTTGTTTCTCCCCTGAGAAAATCATGAATAAAATCACTTGTACCTCCGTAGGAATGTGGCAAAAGGTCGCCTCCCAGAAAAACCGCTGCAGGCATTTTCTGCTTAACCCGGATGAAAAGTTTTATATATCTATCTTCTTTGCCGTGAAGGTCGCTTGCAAAAAAACACAGCATTATTCTGTCTCCTTGTTATCGTTGATTTCTTTCATTATTTATATTAGAAAAACATGAATTTTGTCATTCCGAACTTGATGCTTAATCTTACGGATGAATATCCCCTCTTGAGAGGGGATAAAACGGGTGTGTTCTCCCTAACGTGAGATTTCGGCATTCAACTTCGCTCCAGCCGGAATGACATCAATGAAATTTCAGAAATTTGAAATAATCATCCCCTTGAGTGTTTTTCATAATCATGTGTGTTTCAACTTAAGCTTTCTGGCAGGATCGTCAACAGAATTGATCTTAAGTGCAAAGCATTCCCTGTTTTCAATATCTTTATCGGTGATGAAATGTAAATCGAGCAGTCCGCCGGTTCTTTTTCCAGTTTTTTCAAAATTTATCTCATCCAGACATAAGCTCCACCCTTCAAGCCATGTTTCCAGCAGCGTCTTTTGCTGCTTGCTGCCCTCAAAATGCACCAGCAAATCAATATCGCTTTCAGGTCCCGCACCGGCATTTTTTGCAGAACCTATCAGATAGACAGCTTTTACACCGAAACGTTTTGGCTGTATGTTCTCTGCAAGTCTTTCAGCCATCCTGCAGCGCCATTTCCAGTCTTCGTCTTTTTGCATAAAGTTCAATTTTTTATTCATTTCATCAAAAGTCGATTTCTGACAATATTCATTTTAAAATTTAATTAAAATAGATTAAATTGCTAAATTATTATAACAAATTTGACAATAAACATATTTTCAATAAAATTTAAGGCATAAAAAAATGAGATTAAAAACGATAATAGTTCTTTTCTTAATACTAACGACGGGGGCTCTTATTATTTCTTGCGGTGAAGAAGAGGAAAAGAAGCCCAGTTTGGAAGAAATACTCGGGGAAGATTTTTTTGAAGAAGACTCAGCAAAAGCACGCAAAGAAAGACAGAAAACAGAAAGACAGGTGCAGGTTCAGGGTGGACAGCAGAACCCGCAGGCAATGCAGCCCGCCGAGATGCCGCCAGATGCTCAGGTAAGCCCTGAGCTTCAAAAGACATATCAGAAAGCACTGCAACAGCTTGACGGCGGAAAAATCGACGAAGGTATCAAGCTGCTGAACAAGGCTATTGAGATTAATTCAAATATCCCAGATCTTTACCAGACACGAGGAGTTGCGAAATTAAGGCAGAATAAACATGATGCAGCGCTTAAGGATTTTTCCAAAGCAATAAGTCTGAATCCTAATTTTATGCAGGCATACCAGATGCGCTCCAATATTTACCTCCAGAAAAACCAGATGAAAAATGCCGTTCAGGATTTGATACAGATTGCCCGTCTTACTCCTCCGGAGCCTAAACAGCAGAAATCCATGGCATATTCAAGGATTGGCAGCATGAGCATTCAGATGAGTGATTTTGACACAGCCCGGAAATATTTCGGAGAAGCGCTGAAAGCAGATCCGAATAATGTGGAAGCAATAACGGGCATGGGTTATATATATATGCAGACCAGCCAGTTTGAAAAGGCTATGGAAAGTTTTAACAAAGCTATAAAGCTGTATCCCAGCAACGGACCTGCATATTTTTTCAGGGCGAGCCTGAGATTTGCCATGGGAGACAGCACAGGTGCCTGCGCAGACTGGAAAAAAGCCAAAGAGTATAAATATCCGCAGGCAGCTCAGATGCTTGAGAAAAACTGTAAATAAACATCCACGGTATTTCGCTGAATTTTGTTATTGATTAATTGATTAGTTAAGGAATTATTATTGCCGGATAAAAGTATCTTTGAAAATAAGAGTATTTACGGCAAAAATATTTTGGCTTGAATATTGCAATTTAAATATTTTGTTAAGTGATTGTAATTTTATATTTTGATTAATTAAGAATAACAATCTTAATTGCTTTACAATCAAATAATATTATAAAAAAAAATATCTGATTAAATGAGTGAAGAAAACAACCAGCAGGTAGATCAAGAAACCAGAGAGATGTTAAGTTCTTTTGTATCAGAAGCATTTGACTCTCTGGACACTAATGAGCCAATTGTGGAAGACCTTCGTAATGAGGATAATTCAGAATCGGTTAATACTATTTTCAGAGTTTTCCACACATTAAAAGGACTTTCCGGCTTCTTTGATATGAAGATAATCAATAAAGTTACTCATGAAGCCGAAACCCTTCTGGATATAATGCGCCGCCAGAACCGTGTGCAAAACGAAGAGACAATAACCGTTATTTACCAGACATTTGATTTTCTGAGAGCTTTGCTCGAAAGAGTCAGCATGGAATTTACCGACGAGTCCGGTGCCGAAGAAGCGGAGAACATGATACTCATCATCCGAGACATGCTCGAAACTGTTAAAGGCGATTCAGGCGAGGCTGTTTTAGAAGAAATACCCGAAGCCGAGCCAAGCTCTGAAGATGCTTTAGCAGTACCGCCGGAGGAAGAAATACAGGACAAGTCTGAAACAAAGCCGGAAGAGCTAAATGAAAGCAAAACTGACGATGAAGATAAACGGGAAGATTCTGAAAAAGACAGTGAAAGCATTATAGGCGGCGAGATGCTTGATCAATATCTGAATGACTCTTATGAGCTGGTTGATATAATAGAACACAATCTTATGGAGCTGGAAAAAAATCCCGATAATATGGCTATGGTTCAGGAAACCTTCGGCGCAGTGCATAGTCTGAAGGGAAATTCAGGCTTCATGGGTTACAGCCAGATCGAAGAAATATCCATGGAAATGGAAACTATTTTGGACTCCATACGCAGCGGCGATTTAGACATTGAAGAGGTCATTATTACCGTGCTTTTAAGCAACGTCGAGATGATAAGGACGAGGCTTCAAGATATTTCTAAAATGGGGAAAGCTCCATCGGAATCAGAAATTAAGGATGATCTGAAATTTGAAGAACCGGCACAGCCGGATGAAAAAGAAAGTGTGCAAGAAACCGAAACAATTGAAAAGCCTGCTGAAACTTCTGGTCAGGAGAAAATGTTACTTGATATACCGGAACAAACCGAAGAGTCAGAAGAGAAACCTCAGGAAGCAGCTAAGAAGCAGGATAAACCGGAACCTCCGGCTGCTGCAATGAAAGCAAAATCTCCTTCAAAGCCTTCATCAGGACCAGCTATACCCACTATTCAGAAAAAGGATATACGAGTAGAGACAAACAAGATAGACCGTCTTTTCGATATGGTAGGCGAGTTGATTACTATTGAAACAATGGTTACTCAAAATCCCGATTTGAAAGGACTCGATTTACCTAATTTTTCCAAGTCTGCTAACATGCTTAATAAAATCACCCGCGATCTTCAGGAAATCTCAATGGCTATCCGTATGATGCCTCTCGAAGGACTTTTCAATAAAATGAAACGGCTGGTGCGGGATGTCTCTTTGAAAATGAACAAAAAAGTAAATCTTACGGTTTCCGGTCAGGAAACCGAAATGGATAAAAATGTAATCGACGAGATTTCCGATCCTCTGGTACATATTCTAAGAAATGCGATTGACCACGGCGTGGAATTGCCCGAAGTACGAGAGAAAAACGGTAAGAATAAAGAAGGTAATGTAAAACTCAGCGCTTCTTACGAAGGAAATGAGATATTAATAAGTGTAGAAGACGACGGCGCAGGAATCAGCAGGGAAAAATTACTTCAAAAAGCCGAAGAAAAGGGGATATTGAAAACCGAACCTGATAATATGAGCGATAAGGAAGTATTTATGCTTATATTTGAACCGGGTTTTTCCACAGCCAAAGAGGTAACTGATATTTCCGGCAGAGGAGTAGGTATGGATGTGGTCAGGAAAAATATTGAAAAACTCAGGGGAAGTGTTGACATACAAAGCCAATACGGCAAAGGTTCAAAAATTACTCTGAGGATACCGCTTACATTAGCTATTATGGAAGCAATGGTAATACGGCTTGGTGAAGCTATTTACGCTCTTCCCCTGCTTGCCATCAGAGAATCTTTCAAGCCCAACCCGGAGAATGTAACAATTACTATGGACGGCTTGGAAGTTGTGAAAGTTCGTGAAGAGATACTTCCCATAATTCGTCTGCATGAAGTTTTCAATGAAGAATCTGACAGTACTGATCTTTCAAAAGGTATTCTGATAATTGTGGAAGCAGCCGAAAAGAAAGTCTGTCTTTTTGCCGACGAAATAGTAGGTCAGCAGCAGGCTGTAATAAAAGCGCTCTCGGATTACATCGGCAAAGTTGAAGGCATTACAGGCTGTATGGTTCTCGGCGACGGCGGCATCGGACTTATTCTCGACATAGAGGGCTTGATTGATATGGCTGAACAGCCTAAGGAACTTAAAACTGCATAGAGCAAAAAATTCAAATTATGCAAAGAATAAATAATAAAACAAGCGGAGAATAAATATTATGCAGGCAGCATTGACAAAAAAAGAAAAAACTGCACGGTCTGAAGAATTGAAAAAGAAGATATTATTCGAGGAAGAAGAAGATACTCAAAAAGATAAATATTTAACCTTTCATATAGGTACCGAAGATTATGCCGTCGATATTAAATACGTCAACGAAATAATCAGTATTCAGAACATCACTCCCGTTCCCAACATAAAAAAATTTATTAAGGGTATTATCAACCTGAGAGGTAATATTATACCGGTAATTGACGTTCGTCTTCGTTTCGGTATAAATGAAAAGGAATATACGGAAACCACCTGCATAATTGTTACTAATATAAACAGTGTTCAGGTCGGTTTGATTGTCGATGAGGTATCCGAAGTATTAAACATCCCCGAAGATAAAATTTCCCCCCCGCCGCAGACGAACAAAGGAGCAAAAAGCCGCTTTATTCAGGGAATCGGCAGAATAGGAAAAAAAGTAAAAGTGATGCTCAATTTGTACAAACTGCTGTATGACGAAGAAAAAATTTCAGCAGACATTAAAGAATGATTGTTAGTAAAATACACTGCTATGATACAGGAAAACCAAAAAAAGATTAATTCTGACATAAAACAAATTGTTTCAAATACATGGGTCGAAATCACATCCAAGGAGTTTACGCTTCTCCGCGATTTTGTCTATAATAATATAGGCATTAATCTTACAGAGCAAAAACGAAACTTGGTAATGGGCAGGCTTCAAAAAATCCTCCGGCGTGAAAAATTTACCTCTTTTCAGCAGTATTATGATTTTGTGGCATCCGATAAAACCGGCAGAGCGCTGAGCGAACTTGCAAACAGTATTTCCACAAACCATACCTTTTTTTACCGAGAGCGCGATCATTTTGATTTTTTTTATGATAAAGCCCTTCCCGAGACGGCAGAAAGACTTAAAAAAGCTAAAGATTCTGATTTGCGGATATGGAGTGCCGGATGCTCAAGCGGAGAGGAACCATATACTCTGGTGATGCTGATGATGGAGTTTTTTGGCAGTGACTACTATAGATGGGACGCCGGAGTGCTGGCTACCGATATTTCAGAAAGAGCGCTGGAAATAGCCAGAAAAGGTGTTTATGGAGAAGACAGGGTAAAGAATCTACCCCCTCATTTTGTTAAAAAATATTTTAATAAACTGCCCGGCGGTGATTATGAAGTTACAGAGAAGGTTAAAAAAGAAGTTACTTACAGACGCTTCAATCTGATGAACGAGCGTTTCCCATTTAAAAAGCAGTTTCACAGCATTTTCTGCCGCAATGTTATGATATATTTTGATGATCCAACAAGAAGAACACTCGTAGATAAATTTTATAATCTAACTGCACCTCAGGGATATTTTTTCATAGGTCATTCCGAATCATTAAAAAGGGATGAGCATAAATTCAAATACATTATGCCTGCTTTGTATAAAAAAGTATAAGAGGAAGTCGAAAATGCCAAAAAAAATCAAAGTCTTGATAATTGATGATTCAGCTCTTGTGCGGGACATTCTTAAAAAAGGTCTATCTGCGGATCCCGGTTTTGAAATAGTTGGAGCGGCTCCTGATGTCTTCGTGGGACGTGATATGATTGTGGAACACAAGCCGGACGTTATTACTTTGGACATAGAAATGCCGCGAATGGACGGAGTGGAGTTTTTGAGAAGGCTTATGCCGCAGTATCCTATGCCTGTTGTTGTTGTTAGTTCTTTGACTCAAAAGGGCAAAAGCATTACATTGCAGGCGCTTGATGCCGGAGCGGTGGATTATGTGCCGAAACCTACCGCCGACGTAGCACGCGGTCTGGAAGATATGATGCTTGAGCTTCGCACCAAAATTAAAATTGCTTCTACGGCAAATGTTTCACACTGGAAAAACAAAAGGGTTGACAGGGCTCCCCGTACTCTTCCGGGAAATAAAGCATTAGCGGAATCCACCGATAAAGTCATAGCCATAGGCGCTTCCACGGGCGGTACAGAGGCTATCAGAAAAGTAATAGAACCGCTTCCGGCTACTATGCCCGGTATCGTAATAGTACAGCACATGCCCAAAGGATTTACAAAAACTTTTGCAGACAGGCTGAACGAAGTATGTATGATGCATGTAAAAGAAGCAGAAACAGGCGACAGAATAACAAACGGAAAAGTGCTGATTGCTCCGGGCGATCTGCAGATGAGAGTTAAGCGCAGAGGCGGATATTATGAAGTTATCTGCGAAGAAGGTGAAAAAGTAAGCGGTCATCGTCCTTCTGTTGATTATTTATTCAGCAGCATAGCCTCGGAGGTCGGACCCAATGCCTATGGTATCATCTTGACGGGAATGGGAGCAGACGGCGCTAAAAGTCTGAAAGAAATGAAAGACAAAGGAGCTAAGACCATCGGGCAGGATGAAAGAACTTCTATTGTTTACGGGATGCCGAAAGTAGCAAAAGACTTAGGCGCCGTTGACAAACAACTGCCGCTGGAGCAGATACCCATTAGTCTAATTCAGACGGTAACAAAAGATTTAAAGGAACAGAATTTGAAATAAATATGAGCGATACCGGAGAAAACCGACTTAGAGTTCTGCTTGTTGAAGACGATCCGCCTTCAAGATTTTTTGCTTCAACAGTTATCAAATTGAAATTTCCGGACTTTTTAACTGCCGAAAACGGTGAAGAGGGGCTTAAGATTTATAAGGAACATAAGCCTGATATTGTCGTTTCCGACATTGGTATGCCCAAGATGAACGGTTTGGATATGGCTCGTAAGATAAGAGAAATCAATCCTGAAGCCCAGATAATCTTAACTACTGCTTTCGACAATAAATCCCAGCTGCTTGATGCAATAGATATAGGCATCAATAAGTATATTGTTAAGCCTGTAAACAAGCAGCGCCTTTTGCAGGCATTAGAGCGAGCCGCAGAAGACATTGATATAAAAATAAAGCTTCGGAAACAATACGAGCATATCAATATGCTTTCGCGGGCTCTGCAGGAAAGCCCCTCTCCCATTCTGGTCCTGGACAGTAAAGGCAGAATAGAGTATTTTAATCAAAGATTTGCTCATCTTTTCAGCATTGAAGAAAAAAAAACTCACTGTGCTCATTTCTCTGAGGTTCTTACTGCTTCTCAATTCAGGGAAGCTCTCGAAAAAGTATTTGAGAAAAAAAATGAAGCTTATTTATGGAAAGGAGAAATATCCGTATCAACAGCGGATAATCATGAATCATGGCTTGCCGTCTCTATTTTTCCGGTTAAAAGTGAAAGCGGAGAAATTAAAAATATAGTAGCGGAACTGGAAGATATTACCCAAAAGGAACTCTCAAGAAAAGCTTTGGAAGAAGCTAACACAGAGCTTGACCGTCGTGTGAAAGAACGCACTGAAGATCTTCGTTCTGCTAATGAAAAACTTCGTGAAGAGATTGATGTTAGAATTGAAACTGAAAAAGAACTTATCAAAGCTAAGGAAGAAGCTGAAGCTGCAAACCGCGCCAAAAGCTCATTTCTGGCAAAAGTTAGCCATGAACTGCGCACGCCGATGAACGGAATCATCGGTCTGACAAGCATTCTTTTCGGTACCGAGCTTAACCGGAAACAAAAAAAATTTTTGGAAATGGTGAAATACTCTGCCGATAATCTGCTGAACATTATTAATGATATTTTAGACTTTTCAAAGCTGGAAGCCGGCAAACTCCGAATAAAAAATGCTCCTTTCAATCTGAGTGTTTCAATTGAAAGAGCGGTCGGTCTTATGAAATCCGGAGCTTCTGAAAAAGGTCTGGAATTAAAGATGGAAATTGACGGAAGAATCCCGAAAATTGTTTCCGGCGATTCTAAACGCATCGAGCAGATTCTGCTCAATCTTATCGGCAATTCTGTTAAATTTACTGATAAGGGGTATATAAAGGTAAAAGCTGAATTAGCAAAAGAGACAAAGGACAATATTGACATTTTATTTTCCGTAAAAGACAGCGGCATTGGAATACCTCTGGATAAAAAGGCTCTGCTCTTTCAGAGTTTTTCGCAAGTGGAAGACACTATGACGAGAAAACACGGAGGTACCGGACTGGGGCTTGTTATTTCTAAAGAACTGACTGAGCTGATGGGAGGTTCCATAGGCTTTGAAAGCGAAGAAGGAAAAGGCTCACTTTTTTACTTCACTCTGCCTCTCGGAAAAAAAACAGGATTAAAGCCTGCCGATGCAGAGAGGGCAGAAGATTTTGAAACCGCTGCGCAAACAGCGGAAAAGTATCCTGAAGTTTCTCTTAATATTTTAATTGCAGAAGACAGCATTATAAATCAAGAAGTTATGAAGCAGGTTTTTATGCAGAAGTCATGGCTGGTTACTTCTGTTTTGAACGGGAGAGAAGCTGTTGAGATATACAAAAACGGCAGTTTTGACATGATTTTCATGGACGTGCAAATGCCTGAAATGGATGGATATGAGGCTGCAAAAAAAATAAGAGAGCACGAGAAAAAAACGGGTAAACATACGCCAATTATCGGCTTGACTGCACACTCCGATGAAAAAAGCAGGCAGATGTGTATTGATGCAGGCATGGATGCCTTCGTCGCTAAGCCTTTTCAATGGGAAGAGATTTTCGACACTATTTTCTCTTTTCCTGAAATAAACTCCGAGAAAAGTATTGAAGAACCTCCGGCAGACCTAACCGGTTTGAAAAATTCTCTTTCCGGTAAAAAAAGTATTTTGATAAATCTGATAAATTATTTTATTGAAAACTACGGGAAAGAACTTTCTCAGCTTGAAAATTATTTTCAAGAAAAAAATACAGAAAAGATTAGGCAGCTTGCTCATAAAATGAAATCGGAATGCGGCAATTTCAATGCGGGAACTGTAGTATCTCTGGCAAGGCAAATTGAAAATGCCGCTAAAAACAAAGACTTGGATACAGCCTCCGGGGCATTTGACTCATTTAAATATGAAATGAAGAAATTAGAGAAATTTTTATTAAGTGAATTAAACAAATTGAAAAGGTGATAATATGAAATCATTGATAGTAGAAGATGATTACATCACGGCTCAGGTTATGAAAGAAATTCTTTCGGCATTCGGAGAATGCGATGCAGCCGAAGACGGCAAACAGGCTCTTGACCTTTTTTCGGAATCTCACGTTGACGGGTTTCCTTATGATGTTATCTTTCTTGATATTATGATGCCTGAGCTTGACGGTCAGGAAACTCTTGCAAAAATGAGGGAGATAGAAAAGGAATTCGGCATACTCGGGCTTGACGGAGTGAAAGTAGTAATGACAACCGCCCTTGACGATTTCGAAAACATCAAAAAAGCGTTTAAAAACCAATGCGAAGGTTATATCGTAAAACCTGTCGAAAAAGATAAAGTTGTGAAAAAGCTCATCGATCTTGGCTTTCTGGAAGATTAGACTGCTGTCTGCTTTTTTTCTTTTTGCGCCGGTATATAAAATATATCACTGCGGCAATTATTATCAATGCAAAAATTACATAGCCGTAGCGTGATATATATTTGTCTGCAAGATGCCAGTTCTCACCGAAAAACATTCCGAGCCATATCAGTAAGCTGTTCCAAAGCAGCGCACCGCCCGCGGCAAGAAACCATGTTTTGGATATTTTCATTTTTGAGATACCCGCCACAAACGAAATAACAGCTCTGGTGCCGGAAAGAAAACGGTTAATAAAAATAATGCTGTACCCGTATCTTCTGAACCATTTTTGAGCTTTATAGATTTTCTTTTCTGAAATAAATTTGAACTTTTTAGATTCAATAGCATCGACGCCGTATTTTCTTCCGAGAAAAAACATCATCAGAAATCCTGCAGTCGAGCCGACAGTAGATGAAATCAGAAGCGAAGTGTAGTCCACAACTCCTAAGCTTATAAGAGAGCCGCAGAAAATAAGCAATGTATCGCTCGGAGAGGGTGGAAACACATTTTCCAGAAATGTGATAAACATTGCAAACAAGATAATTGAATACCATGGCAATGATCTTACAAAATCTATTATATCCTGAGCATGACCGAAGATAATATCTTCAAGCATTATTTTGACTTCCGCTTTGAAACATGGAGCAAATTTAGCAAAAAGGGGCAATATAAAAAAAATGTGTTTGCATAAAGATCAATTATTTGATTCAATGCCGAAAAATATTTTCAAATGCACTGTACGGGTGTTATATGAATAAATAACTTCATTACCTTTTAAGAAAATCAATTATTATTATAGGACTTAATGAATAAAGATAAGCTGAATCAAAATAAAAATCGGCAGCAGTATTATCAGCGAAAACTTGTACATATAAGCAAAAAAGTCCGGCATTTTAATACCGCGGCTTTCTGCTATGGCTTTTACCATAAAGTTAGGTCCGTTGCCGATATAAGTAAGAGAACCGAACAGCACAGCCGAAACGCAGATTGCTTCCATGAGAGCAACGGGGATGCCCGCTACCATTTCCATACCTGCTGCTGATGCCGGATTCATTTGTGTATATCCTTTTGCCAGGGAATAGAACGTAACGGCTGTGGGGGTATTGTCCAGAAATCCGCTGAGTGCTCCTGTTGCATAATAATATTTTGAGGCAGTGTCTATACCAAGGCTGGCTGCGTTGTTTTCAAGGTAAACAAGCGCCGGTACCATAGTGATGAAAATGCCGAGGAAGAGATAGGCAACTTCTTCTATAGGTTCCCAACTGAAGCTGTTTTTAAGACGCACTATCTGTTTGGTAAATTTCAGAGAAAAAACTGCCATCAATAGAATTACTCCTTCACGGATAAATGCCGAGGGAGCGCCCGCTTCGATAAAATCAATGGTGTTGGGGTTGATAAAAGCAACGCTGAGTACAACGCCGAGCAGCCAGATAAAATTTACTTTACCCTGCAGCTTTATGGGCTTGCGCTCAGCCGTTTCAAAATGCTCGGCAGTCTTTGCCTGTTCTTTCTTCCAGAAATAACTGTCAAGAAGATAATAAACCACAATAAGAAGCATATTCGAAAAAGCCCACTCTTTAATAAATCCTAGGAACCAGAAAAAAGGAGCGCCGCGAAGATACATCATAAAAAGGGGCGGATCACCGAGAGGAGTAAGCATACCGCCGCAGTTAGCCACTATTGCTATGAAAAACAAAATTGTGTGTGTCTTAAGCCTGCGGTTTTCATTGGCAATTATCAGAGGTCTTATAAGAAGCATTGCTGCTCCTGTTGTACCCATCAGAGAAGCCAGAACAGCTCCTATTAAGAGTATAATCGAGTTAGTCATAGGTTTTGGTTCGATAGAACCTTCTACGAAAATGCCGCCTGTAATCACGAAGAGAGAGCCAAGCAAAATTATGAACGGAACATAATCATAAATCATGGCATGCTCCAGTTCATGTGTCATGCCCTGAGTCAGCAGCCAGATAGTCATCGGTATGCCGAGAACAAGAGATACTATAAGCTTATTTCTGTTTGATTCCCAAAAACGGTGGGCAACTAATGGCAGAACTGCTATTGCTCCCAACATCAAAATAAAAGGTATTATTTCCCAAAGCTGTACATCATGCGCCGCGTGCTCCATAATCATTCCTTTTTTGGTTTTTGCCTCAATACATCAAGCAAATATAAAAATTAATTAAGTCAAAAATAAAATGAAAATGAATAATTGTAATAATTCCTTGGAAAATCCGTATAGATTAATAACCTTTTTCAAATTATCCCGTAGTTTAAATGAAGATAATAATGTAGATTTAACCGGAAAAAACTGATATGAAACAAAAAATAAATAACTTACTTGCAGCTTTACTAATTGTACTTTTTTCCTCAGCGCCTGCTTTTTCCGAAGGAAATGTTTTTCAGGAAATACGAAAGTTCAGCGATGTTCTCAATCTGGCAAACCGGAATTATGTTGATACCGTTAATACTAACAAAATGACGGAAAGCGCCATAACAGCCATGCTCAAAGAGTTAGACCCCCACTCAGTTTATTTGCCTCCCAAGAAAAAAGAAGACGAAGAAGACCGTTTTCGGGGCAATTACAAGGGAATAGGTATTCTTTTCAGAATGGTTAATGATACTATCACAGTAATTGTGCCTATCATAGGCGGGGAAAGCGAGCGTCTCGGCATAATGTGCAGCGATCAAATAGTGAATATCAACGGAGAACCTGCCCTTGGTCTTCCTATGGACAGTGTTCCCAAACTTTTAAAAGGACCTGCCGGCACCAGTGTAAATGTAGGAGTTAAAAGAAAAGGAACAGAAGGTCTGCTGCCCTTCAACATAAAACGGGGGCCTGTTCCCATCAGGACAATCGATGCTTATTATATTCTTGAAGGAAGCGACATCGGATATATATATCTGAATAAATTTGCAGAAACGACACATTTCGAGTTCATAAAAGCCGTAAAAGAGCTAAAGAGAAAAGGTATGAAAAAACTGATTCTCGATTTGCGGTGGAACAGCGGCGGAATAATGACACAGGCTACGGCTTTGATAGATGAATTCATAGACGGCAGAAAGAAAATTCTTTATACAAAAGGGCGACGTACAGAGATGAGCGAAGAATTTTATTCTACTGAAGGCGGTGAATTAACAGATATACCCCTGGTCGTGATGATTAATTACGGTTCTGCATCTGCAAGTGAAATTGTTGCCGGAGCAATACAAGACCTGGACAGAGGATTGATAATAGGTACCACTTCCTTCGGCAAAGGGCTTGTGCAGCGTCAGTATCCGCTTAACGACGGTTCGGCATTCCGCCTTACAATTGCAAGGTATTACACTCCTTCCGGCAGAAGCATTCAAAGAGATTACACTGACAAAGAAAAATATTATGCCCTTGAAGGAAGAGCGGACTTGGAAGAAGGAGCGAACTTTGAACATATTGGAGAAGCTGATTCAACAAGACCGAAATATAAAACATCACGCCGCAGAACAGTACTCGGAGGGGGAGGGATTGTGCCCGATTACATTGTAAAGCATGATACCATTGGCAAATTTGCCCGTAAACTTTTAAAAAACGGAGTAATATCTGCGGCAGTCGATGATTTTATTATGACTAAGGGTAATGATATAAGGAAAGACTATAATAAAGATATTGATCTGTTCCTAAAAAATTTCGAGCCTGATGAAGACTTTATTTCTCTGCTGAGAATAAAAGCAGAGGAAAAGGATATTGCATGGAACGACGTTGAATTTGCCGAAGAGCAGGAAAGCATAGAACGTATCCTTCGCGGATGGATAGCAAGCTATATTTGGAGCACGTCAATGGAATTTGTGGAAGCATACGTGAGAACAAAACAGATTAACAAGGCAATAGAGCTTTTTCCCGAAGCAGAAAAATTTGCACAGCTTTACCGCGGCGGATAAATTCAGTTTCAAAAATATTTGCTTACTTTCAAAAAAGTCTTTATATTTGCAGTTCCCTTAAAGGGGCCCGTAGCTCAGTTGGGAGAGCGCAGCATTCGCATTGCTGAGGCCGTGAGTTCGAATCTCATCGGGTCCACGGAAAGAAGAAGCGGGGGATATCCCTGCAGGTACAATGAAAATACGAGTGTAATGAAAATGCAAGAAGCTGTGAACTCGAATCTGTTTTTCAAATAAATTTTTTTCAGATTCGTTTTGATAATTGTTAAATTATTCTTAAATTTGAATTCTTGTTTTGGTTCTTTAAAATATTTTAGTTTTAATTTTTATGTTAAAAACTGCCCTGTGGTGTAATTGGCAACACGTCTGACTCTGGATCAGAAGAGTCCAGGTTCGAACCCTGGCGGGGCAGCCATAGAGGGCTGAAGGATGTTCCTTCAGCCTTTTTTTAGTTTTTGAAACTTCTTATCAAGTCTGAACAAATCATATATTACTGAGTTTTCATATTTGGTTCGATATTGCCCAATTTCGTACATTAACCTGTTTGAAAAAAAAAGTATTCAAAATAGTGTGTTCGTCTGATATATCCGAAGCACTAAAGAAAAATTTTGAATCCTTTGAATTTATTTTATTTATAACCGAACATCAATGAATGGATTTATAAAATAATCCGAAAGAATAAGAAAAATGGATGAGATTAAAAAATATCAGAAGCCATTAATCTCTAATTTAACTATTATTTAAAGGCTTAGAAAAAAGTCATAAAATATTATTTGTATAATTCTAAAAGTCAGTAATGGATTTCGGCTGTATCGCGGAAATTTATGATTAAGTATAGTAAATGGAATCGATTATACTACAGTGTTATAAAATACACCACAGGAAGAAAATACAAGCAGATGAGACATCCCTGCCTGACAGAAAGCATAGGTATTTGAATTATTTTACTTATACTTATACTTATACTTATGATTATTGAGACAGAGAATTTTAACGGGGAAAGTCAGTAAAACGCTTTGTGGGCCCGGAGGGACTTGAACCCCCAACCGACGGATTATGAGTCCGGCGCTCTAACCACTTGAGCTACAGGCCCCTTTCTGAACCGCATCCGTTTCAGAAAAGCAAATATACGAAATTTTCTTTAATTGTCAATAATAATTTTGAAATATCAAGAAATTTTCTGGCTGCAAATGTCCAACATCTTCAAGATGCGCTAGATTGTCAATTAGAAAACACTTTTTTTAATTGAACAATCCGACAAAAATACCAAACTGCACTCCGAGCCCGTTTGCATTTACTTCGTCCGGTACATTCTTGATGCTTACGTTGTTATCGTATGTCCAGTCATAACCGAAGGAATAAGAATAATGAACTCCCAGTCTTATTGTCGAGAAGGGAGTGAGAGCATATTCAATGTTTAATGCCGGCTGCAAATAGAAAAAACCGGTTTTTACAGATTTATAGTATTTATTGGGGTCAGATGCATTGTCGAAATCTGCCCAGTTGATATCTCCGGCAGTGCGGTATGCTTCCAGATTCATCCTGCCCCAGCCGAATCCGGCGCCCGGCAATATTGCCAAAGATTTTAAAGGTACAATGGCATAATCAACTGTCAAAGCAGTGTATGTCAAAGTAAGATCAAAGTTTTGCTGATATCGGACGTCATCGATGGTTAAGGATTCTTCCAGCGAGGACGCTCCTCCCATGCCGTATATTCCTACGCGGAGATTCGGTACAACGCCGATAGCTGTAAAGCCTTGTACTCCAGAAAGAAAAATAGGCGATTCAAATTTGCTGTCAGTGAAAAATTCCTGTGTTTTGTTGTTTAGCTCGTCAAAATTCATATACATAAAAGTACCCACGTAGCCTACACCCAGACCAAAATAAGGAACTGATTCTTCTTGAATGGGTTCGCTGTCAAATTCGAATTCATCGAGGTCATCATCTTGTGAGAAAAGCGGAACTGCTGACAAAGCAAAAAGCAGGAAAATAGCTATTATTGATTCTGTTTTCATTTGTGCTCCTAAAATTTATGATATTATGATATTCAATGTTTTTTTATTTATGCTCGAATTCCTTTTTCAAATAATTTATAGTCGTTTAAAAAAAATATATATTTCACATAAGCGTTTAAAAATCTTGATTTCGCATTGGCTAAAAATGTGTTTTAAGAAAAATAATATTTGTAAATAATTTAAGAGAAAATGATGAATATTACTTTGCCTAACGGCGACGTTAAAGAGCTTGAAAAAGGAACCACCGGGTTTGAGATTGCCCTCTCTATTTCTCCGAGGCTTGCAAAAGATGCTTTGGGCATTTTTGTAAACGGAAAGCAGTACGACCTTTCCCGTCCGATAAACGAAGATGCCGAAGTGAAAATTGTTACATTTAATGATCCCGAAGGTAAACAGATTTTCTGGCACTCCTCGGCGCATCTTATGGCTGAAGCCGTCGAAGCCCTCTATCCCGGTACTAAATTCGGCGTCGGCCCCGCCATTGAGAACGGCTTCTATTACGATGTCGATATCCCCGGAGACGTCAAGCTCTCTGTCGAAGACCTGCCGAAGATTGAAAAGAAAATGAAGGAGCTTGTCCAAAACAAAGAGGAATATAAGCGAATCGAAATTCCTTGGGAAAAAGCACTTGCGCACTTCGAAAAAGAGGGCGACCAATACAAAGTAGAGCTTTTGGAAGACTTAAAAGATGATGAGATAACCTTCTATCAGCAGGGGGGCTTCGTCGATCTCTGCCGGGGAACTCACGTACCAAACACGGGCGTCTTAAAACACTTTAAGCTGCTCAACGTAGCCGGTGCGTACTGGCGCGGAGACGCCGACCGAAACATGATGACCCGAATTTACGGTGTCAGCTTCCCTAAGAAAAAGATGCTCGACGAATTTCTCGAAATGCTCGAAGAAGCGAAAAAGCGCGACCACCGTAAGTTAGGACGCGAACTCGAATTATACTTCATCACACCCGATATCGGCGTCGGATTGGTCAATTGGCTGCCTAAGGGAACCACTGCCCGCCGCCTCATTGAAGATTTTATCAAAAGAGAACATGCCCGCCGCGGCTACAGCGAGGTTATTACCCCGCACATCGGCAATTTAAACATGTACAAAACCTCCGGGCATTATCCCTATTATAAAGAGTCCCAGTTCCCGCCTGTCGAACTCGAAAACGAACAGTTTTTACTCAAGCCCATGAACTGTCCGCACCATCACATAATGTATGCCCAAAAGCCCAAAAGCTATCGGGACCTTCCCATTCGTTATTTTGAGCTTGGAACGGTATATCGGTACGAAAAATCCGGTGAGTTGAACGGTCTCTCACGCGCTCGGGGCTTTACCCAAGACGATGCCCACATCTACTGTACCCTCGACCAAATCAAGCAGGAAGTTATAGGCGTTGTCGATCTTATTCAGTTCCTTTTCAAAACATTTAATATGGAGCTCAAAGCACGTTTATCCTTCCGCGATGCAGATAATACCAAGTTCAGCGGCGATCCGGAGCTTTGGGATCGCGCTCAGAAAGACCTCGTGGAAGCTGCCGACGCTATCAATCTTGATTATGAAATTGTCGAAGGAGAAGCCGCCTTTTACGGGCCTAAAATTGACTTCGACATTAAAGATGCACTCGGCAGAAATTGGCAGTTGGGCACTGTCCAGGTCGATTATATCATGCCCGAACGCTTTCAGCTCGAATACATTGGTTCTGATAACGCTGCCCACCGCCCCGTGATAATCCACAGAGCTCCTTTGGGCAGTTTCGAGCGCTTTTTTTCCATCCTCGTAGAGCATTATGCCGGCAACTTTCCCTTTTGGATGGCTCCCGTGCAGGCTGCGGTGCTTCCCATCGGCGAAAATCAGCATGACTACGCCCGCTCGCTCCATAAAAAATTTGCTGCCGAAGGCTTCCGCATAGAAACGGACTATAGAAGCGAAAAAATTAACAGAAAAATTGCCGAGGCGGAGCAGATGAAAACTCCTTTTTCAATGGTCGTAGGACAAAAGGAAGCCGACGCAGGCACTATTTCCATCCGCAGGCACGGCAGGGGAGACCTCGGATCAAAATCGGTAAGCGAAGTTATCGAAATGTTCAAAAGAATAGATGTTCCGGGAGCTGACGAAGAAGAATAGAAAGCTGTAAAATCCTCCTCTCATTCCAGAAATTTGATTTAGGAATTCTTCTATTAGTAGAAACAGAGTTTCAAAAGAAACTTTCCTTACCAAATCGGAGTTTGGTAAGGAAAATATTTATCTTTTCCTTTTAATATCGAAGTTTGGAAAGGATATGACATTAAAAAGGATGTCATTCCGCACTTGTTGCGGAATCTCAAGTCATGTTTATATACATACGCAGAGATTCTGAAACGAGTTCAGAATGACATATATAGTAATAATACATCTTTTCCCTTCTAAAAATCATTTTATAAAGTAGAAAAATTATAAAAGAATGTCATTCCGCACTTGTTGCGGAATCTCAAGTCATGTTTATATACATACGCAGA
>CAZOBD010000011.1:0-21555 GCA_964577665.1 uncultured Hyphomicrobiales bacterium | reverse complement strand
GATTCTGAAACGAGTTCAGAATGACATTTATAGATATAATATATCTTTTCCTTCCTTTTATTTTAATAATAATAAAAATTATTTTAAATAAATATTTGGATATTAATGGAAAATTGTTTATTATTTGAATATTGTTATCTTCATTTATTAAATTAGTTATATAAATATAAAATATAATTATAGAAATATGTATTTAATAGCAGAAAATATATTTAAAATCAATAGATATTATTACATAAAAACTTACGAGTTAAAATATACAATGGTAATATTAAAATTTCCAGTATTCATATTAAAATTTCCAATATTCATATTAATATTTCCAATAGTAATATTAAAATTTCCAATAGTAATATTAAAATTTCCAGTATTCATATTAATTTTTCTAATAGTAATAGCAATTTTACCATTAGTAATAACAGAATTTCTTCTTTTATAAAATAATTTCTCTTCATTATTATTATTAATATTATAAGGAATATGTAAAATGAAAGCACCCAGAAAAAAATTTAAGCTGTCCTATGATGAGCTATGTCTTTTCACTTCACAATTGGTTGCAAATATGACAAGGGATGCAACAGAATTTGCTGAACGGGGAATAGACGGAGCTGCTATAACAGCGCTTGAAACACTTGGAGATAATTTCGAAGTATTTCCGCCGGATTACGTTTATGTTGGGGAAATTAGTGATTTGACTACGGAAAAGAATAATTTAAGAGAGACAGTTACCGATAATATTCAGGTAATATCGGGATATTTCGAGCAGCAATGGGGAATACGTTCGGGAAAGTATAAATCTCTCAGAATTGCCGGAATACAAAAAATGTCAGATAGTAAATTTCTTTTTACAGCAAGAAATGTTGTTACGCTGGCGACCCAATATCTTACAGAATTGACCCCTATTGGTTTGACACAGACCATGATAGATACCCTTGAGGATAATGCACAATTATATGAAGATAAATTAATAGAGCTAAATAACAAAAGAGAATTGAGAGATGAAAAAGCAGAAGAAAGACTAACCAAAGGTAATGAGTTATATAACTATGTATCAAATTATTGCAGAATAGGTAAATTGATATGGGAAAATGTAAATGAGGCAAAGTATAATGATTATGTGATATATCCCTCAGTACAAACGGGACTGTCAAAACCACAAAATGTAACTGCCGAATACGTTGCGGGATCGCCCCCGCTTATTCACATATCTTGGGATTCAGTATTGAATGCGGCCAGCTATGATTTGTATTATAACTTAGCAAATCTGGGAGGTACCGCAGGTGATTTCCAACTGTTAAATAATTACACGGATACTTTCGCAGATGTAGAAGCGGTTGACAATAAGCGAAATTATTTCAAATTAAGAGCAAAGAATGAGGAGCATACATCAGATTACTCTGACGAAGTATTTGTGGATGTGGAAATATCGTGATATATAATTATAAAAAGAATATTTACAGCGGGAAAAAATACCGATTCAGCATTTAAAGTAATTATGATAAAGAGAAAAGATTATTTGATAAAGACCAAAACAGATCTGTTAAGCACCCTTGAAGATGGGGAGTCATTAGGAAAGTAAAATTTATCGGGAAATTTTACTTCGATAAGGTCTTTATTCTTCGGGAAAAGGTTCAAAGCAGATTCGGCACGCCGCCGCAGAAGAATATCATTATGCCCGGCAGTACCGAAAGTGTCATGAAGTGGTATGAAAGTAACCTGTCGCTGACTTTCAAGCGCCTGAGTAATTATTTCGACGACATTTTTATTCACGGAGAGGAAATTATGCTCGTCGAATGCGAAGAAACCTAAAATGAAGAGGTTATTCTTACTTTCGTCATCGAGATAAATCTTTTCGGTACGGTCTTTTACAGGATCGACGATAAGCTTAATATCTTTTTCAACGGTCTGACCTGCCGCGGCAGTAACCATACCCTTTATGACAAGCTGCTTTTTTGAATTGAAGTTGTTAATATGATTTTCGAGATTGACCAAACAGCCGTTTTCATCGAAATTATCAACTTCGTCGCCGTCAATAAATACGGAGCATTCAAACTTAATATTTTCGGCATCGGTATCGACAAGCGGGGTAACCTTAATAGTATGATTTTCTTTTTCAATTTTTTCTGCGGTCTTTCGCTCCAGGGAAATGACGCCGCCCGAACCTGAAAAGGACATGTTAACGGCACGGTATTCATCTTTCAAAGCATCATAGGGGAAGTTTTTATCAGTCATGTCAACAGTATTTGCATTTATGCGGTCTTTGGAAATATTATTATCGGCAAGTTTTTGCTTAACGGCATCGAGCCTTTTTTGTGCGGCGGAGGGAATTTCATCATCGAGGATGTATGAAGTCAATGTGATTCTTTCTGCAGGCTTATCGTTTAAGTAAATAACTGCCGCATTCACAGGAAAAGCTTGTGCGTGCTTCTGATTAGCAGGTTTGAAATCATCCTGCCATGGAATAGCGGCGTTATTTTTATCAAAAAAGACCACCGGAAGAACGGAGTATTCGTTATAAAACTCTTTGGCATTGTATTTATAATGAATAACATCTCCCTCTTTTAAAATTCCGGAGGCATCTTCCGCTTTTAAGGCGAGCGTAACTTTTACGGGCTTGGGCGCAGACGGCAGGGAAGGGAGAGGAGCAGCCGCGGGAGGCGCCGGAGGAGGCTCTACAGGCATCGGAATATTGTAAACAAGCGCCGCACCTGCCGAGAAGTAATTCACCTGCCAATCGAGACTGGAGATATTTGTCAAAGTATGAGTATATTCTAATTGGGGCCTAAGAATAAAATCTCCGAAGCTGTAGGCATCCCATCCGAGACCGAGTGAAATTCCGATATACTGGTTAGAAGCATTGGGTATATCGCCGCTGTGAAAATTTCGTTCGTCGGTACCATTTTCAAAAACAGCTTCATCTGGACTTACGAGGATTTCTTTTTGCTCAAAGCTGTTGTCGAGCAAAAAACCTATTTTCAAGCCGGCTCCAACTGAAAGAGGAAGAGATTCGATAGGCTGAGCGGCAAATCCGATTTCAGTCATAAATGCCTTGAGCGATGGTTTTAGGCTGTGCTCGACTATTTCTTTTTCAATAACATCTCCCGATATGTAATTTCCAATAAACTCTTCCTCGCTGAAGTCTGCGGAAAAATCGGTATAAGATAAAAGCAGTGATGCGCGGCTTTTCATTCCGAAAAGCTCTTCGCCTATTTTATATTCTACTCCAGCAAAAATACGGGGAGCAAACCCGAATGCTCCCTTAAATTCATTACAGCAGTTCTCTATTCCGGGAAGACCGTTGAATTGCGAATTATGAATATTAGCGTTCAAAGATGCTCCTGCAGCGATAGAAAAGTCAGTGTATTTATTATCTTCAACAGCTTTTATTTCAGCAAAGCCATAGGTTATCATAACAGCCAGCGCTGTAAAAAAAACTTTTTTCATATTAAAAGGCTTTCTTATTAATTCAATTTATCTTACAACAATAAACAATTTAGCTGCAAAATCACCGCCCATTTTTATCAATACCCTGTAAGTGCCGGGTAATAAATCATAAGCGGGGATATTGATGATATTAACACCTTCTCTTGCGTAAAATTCAGAAGTGCTCTGAACTTTATTTCCGAGATTATCATATATTTCAAGTGTTACATATCCGGGACGGCTCAGTTCAAACTGAATTTCGCAGAAATCATTTACGGGATTAGGCTTTAAAGAGACAATTTCGATATTGTTCTGAGGGTGAAGCACTCTTCTTTCTCCGCAAAGATTAAACAGTTTCAGGGTGCCGGGCGTATGTGATGAGGATACGGCAGTTCCCCAGAAGGGGCTTGCTTCACGAAATTCAATGGGAGAAGAATCTGTTTCTGCCAGACCTGCAATACCGTGAATTTCAGCTACAGTGCCTTCAATCGGATACACTCCGTCCACACGGAAACCGATTACTCTTCTGTCATCTATTATTTCATTCTTTGTAAGGACAGCTTCTCCGTAAAGACTGATTACTTCTTCGGGATAAAACATCCTCGGGTTTATTTCAATTTCAGCGTCAAAGAACCTTACTCCCTTGTAAGAGCGGTTTTCCGTATTTTTAAAAAATACCGGTATTACCGCGCTGCCCCGCGGATCGGCTTCGACTGTCGGTATGGAAAGCTGAGAGTTGCCGCTGTACATATCTAAAACTACATCTGAAGCAGTGGCGCAGGGTGAAGCTTTTATTGTCATCGTACCCTGCTCAAACTCGTTACTATACCATTCTATGGTAATGAGTGTGCTGTCTAAGCCTTCAATATCAACAGGCATTGGAGTTATCAGCCTGTAAATGCCTTCGGGCTTGAAAGTTACGTCTTCTATCGTTATGAGATTTGACGCTTTATTCTCTATTGTAAATGTTCTCTGCCGTATTTCAGGAATGAACATTATTCTTTCGCTTTTCAAGCCAAGGAAAGTACCGATGCCGGTGCCCCTGAAAACAGCCTGTGGCATTAGCTTTTGCTGGAAAGAATGCTTAACACCTGCATTTGTTTTGTTTTCTCCAAGTTCGCGCGGAATGAACCGGAAATCAACAGACATAGATTCACCCGGGGGTAAAACGGTGTCTTGTATAACATTTGCCGTTTCAAAAGAATTATAGCTGCCGCCGAAAAAGGAAATTGAGTTAATCGTAAGAGGTACGGGGTCTTCATTTTTGATAAAAAGAACTTCCTTTTCTGTTGTATCTAAAAGGCATTGCTCTCCGAAATCGAATACTTCGCTGTAAAAAGATATATTTCTTTTTTTACTGATGCCTTTTAATTTTATTTCGTAATTTTTTGAGCAGGAAACTATAACAAGCTCATCTTCTATTAAACCTGTGTCTAAAGGATTAAAGGATATCTGAACGGGGAAACATTCGCCCGGCAGCAGCGTATCAGGGAGAGTCATACCTGTTATTTTGAAAAAAATTCCTTTTTTCATATAGGCATTGAATACGTAAAGAGGGACCTCGCCGGCATTACAGAAAAGCGTGTCAATAGTGTAATCTCTGTTTTCTCCGATGAAGATTTCTCCGGCATTCAGAGAGTCTAAGGAGGGAGAAGGCGATATAACATGCACAAAATCTTCTGTTTGGTCGATTTCCTCGAAAACAACGGTACGGAGATTGAGATTATCATCGGAAGCCGAGGAAGTGGCAAGAGAATGTCCGTCGGGGGAAAATGCAAAATCAGTCAATTCGCCCGCGTTGCCTCCGGAAGTTTCTACATAATCGGACTCGAGGTACCATTTCATTATTTGAGGAACTGCCCGTGAACCTACTACGAGAATTGATGATTCTGCATTGAACTCAAGTCCTAAAGGAGCGCTGGAAATTCTTCCGTTGCTCCGGACTATCATGTTTTTATCTATATCGAAAATGTGTATTTTTGTACTGGAAGAACTAACCATAGTACCCTGCGGAGGCATTTCGCCGATAGCAAGATATTTACCGTTTGGAGCAAGCGCTAACTGTGTTATTATGGGAAGATAAGAAAAATCGAGTGTTTTTTCCACTTGAAAATCAGGGAGAGAAAGAATCTGAACCTTTCCGTTTAGAAGCGATGCGACCATCTTGCCGGTATTTCTGCTGAATGATACAGAAGTGATAATATTTTCAAAATCAACAGTTCTGATAAAATCTCCGGTTTCAGGATCGAGTATTCTTAGGCGGCTGCCGAAAGACGGTTGTATAACGATATATCTTCTTTCAGGTTCTACATACATATTGCCAATGTAATATCTGTTTCCGGCGGCTATTTTGAAAAGAGGTTTATCAAATTGCCCTGTTTTAAAAAAAGCAATGGAATCGTTACGAATATTTTGATTGAAGATGTTTTTATAGTAAGATACGGCAAACATGTCATGCTGTTCGATATAGTCCAGCCCTGTTATGATTATTACATCTGCCGGATACTTGTAACTGCCGATTTTATAGGGTCCTGTGGGTACTTTTGTTTCTATATCATATTCATAAATGTATCCGGAAACATTTGCTGCAAGCATTTTCTCTCCGTCTTTTCGGAAAGAAATTCTGTAAACCGGGGTATCGTCAATTTTAAGGTTGTAAACAGTAGGAAGAGTGTCTTTCTGCCTGATTCTAAACAATAGATCGCCGGTAAGATCCTTTGGTATCTTCCATTTGTAGCTGGATGACTGGCTGGAACCGATTATTTTCCATGTTACTCCTTCATTAGAAGTGTATTCAATGAGGGTTGGGAATTCACCGGCATGTCCTGTCCATCGGAAGTCAATTTCATCACAGGGGGTTAAAACTTCACCACCTAAAGGATATTCTAACTGTAGAACCGATTCTGTTTCAAGATGATAAAAATTGCCAATTAAGTCCAAATCCTTTTGAGCGCCGCCGTCATAATATACAGTCAATCTGTCGCGGTAATAATTTGTGTCGGGAGGCTCGAATATTCCGCTGACTTTATATGCAAATCCTGAGTTTATGTCAAGCGGCGGTTTTTTATCGTTAAAAATGGAACCGTGCCAGTACCATGAAAATTCTTTGCTGTGTGTGCGGATACTGTCAATATGAAGGGGAACTTCTGTATATTCGCCGTCGATAGTGTCTTTTTTTGCCATTGCGGCATTTAAAATGAACCTTTGATACTTTTTATCTCCGGGAGCTGTTTTGCCGAATGAAAGATAGTCAATTGCTTCATAATCAATATTTTTAAAGCCTATCTGCGGCATGTCCTGACGTGTATAATAACCTGTGATGCCCGAAAAATTGTTATCATGGCTTACATAAAACGTTACATAGTTTGGCATTAAGGGACCCGGAGCGGGAGTGTACCATTTTATTTCGTTCCAGTTGTCCTCACCTTGTATTATCTCGGCGGGCTTGACGGTGCGGTTATTTTCCTGAATAATCACGTTTTCGGGCTTAAGATTGAGATACATACCATCGGCAGAGGCTCTTATCTTTGCTTTCAGCATAGGTATGCTGTCTGCATTAACGGTGATACTGCTTCCTTGTATTACCGGTTTTATCTCTAAACTTATCTGAGCGAATATTTCTACTGACCCTGCAATTAAAAAAGCAGTTATTAAAAATACTAATTTTTTCATATCCCGGAAATAATTATTTTCTGAAATTATATAATTTACATTTTGTTAGAGACGGACAGGCAGGCAAAAAAGTTACAAAGATTTGCAAAAATTTTGATTTTCAATATTACTTACGTCTGTTTATTTTCACTTTCCGCTTCAGATGTCCAACATCTGCCAGATGTTGGACATCTTTACCCTCATGTTGTGTCATCGCGAGACTTCCATAAATACTTCGCATTTACTGACAAGATAATGACAAATATTATGTCACTGCGAGCGAAGCGAAGCAGTCTCTAAAATTCTTCTGACGGCTTGAGATTGCTTCATCGCTTCGCTCTTCGCAATGACTCGTAAAAACATGCAGTGTAATGATTTAAGTCATATTTCAAAAATACTTTGTCATTAGGAGCATTTCATAAACTATTAAACAAATTCAAAAGTCAGTATTATGGTAAGCGTTATGAAAACTAATCAGGATATTTAAACGTCGAGTAAATGGTTAATATGTTTAATCTATGCGCATATAAAATGAAAAACTTAGTAATGTACCTTCTTTTGATTATTATCTTTATAATTAATCCTTTGCTTTCGGAAGAACCTCCCCTGAATTTTACCGCTTATAAGATTTTTGATTCCGACGGAGATGAAACAGACTTTTATGAGGTTGCCGAAGAGGCTCTGGATTCTGATATTATCTTTTTCGGAGAGCTTCATAACAATCCTATTTCACACTGGCTGCAGCTTGAGCTTTTGAAAGCGCTTCATTATGAGGCTGAAGAAGATGAGGCATTAGTTTTGGGTATGGAAATGTTTGAAGCTGATGACCAGCTTATTTTAGACGAATTTGCCCGGGATAAAATTCCTAAGAAGAATTTCGAAAATGAAGCGAAAATGTGGAACAGCTATAAAACTGATTATAAACCGATTGTAGAATATGCTGTTGAAAACAATATTAAATTAGCAGCCACTAATATTCCCCGCCGTTATGCGGCGAGAGTTGCCCGTGCCGGACTTGAAAGTCTGGAAGGTCTCAGCGAAAAAGCCAAAGAGTATTTTCCTCCCCTTCCCATTGAAGTAGATTTAAGCCTCGGCTGTTATAAAAAAATGGAAAGTATGGCAGGTCATATGCCTGCAATGAAAAAATCAAATATCGCAGATGATGATGATGAAAGCAAAAAAGAAGAATCAGATTTAAATAATGAAGAAGATAATACCCAGCCCGGAAAAACCCCCGTGCATTTTGACCACGGAAAAATAATGAAGATGGCTAGAAATTTTAAAGAGGCTCAGGCTGTAAAAGATGCGGCTATGGCTTATTTTATATGGCAAAATATGCCCCTAAACGGAAGATTTTTGCACCTTAACGGCGCCTGGCACTCAGATAATTACGAAGGTATTGTCTGGTTTGTTCGAAGAGACATGCCCGATAGAAAGATACTCACTATCACGACAATAGAAAAAGAAAAAATCGACGAAATAAGCGATGAAGAGGCAAAAAAAGCAGACTTTATCATCGTTACCCCTGCATCTATGATTAAAACTCATTGATATACAAATAATCTCATCATTAAATCAGGCTGATTCTTTATTCATCTCATATTCATGCAGATAATCTCTAAATTCTTTTAGAATCTGGAGAACCTCTTCATAAGTTTCTGTTTCAACTATCTTTGCCCGTACTTTTGCTCCGTTGTGCAGTCCTTTAAGGTAGCCCGAATAGTGCTTGCGAAATTCGTAGAAGCCGCGCGGATAGCCCTTATGCTCTATGCTGAGCCGGAGATGTTCGAGACAGGTATCGAAACGTATATCAATAGAAGAGTATTCAGGGTCTTTTCCTGTTCCCAGAAAAGTTTTAATTCGCTTAAAAATAAATGGATTACCGACAGCAGCCCTGCCTATCATAACAGCATCGCATCCGGTTGTCTCAAATGCTTTTTTTGCTTCAAGGGGAGTGTGGACATCTCCGTTTAGAATTAGCGGCATCTTTTTTAGATTTTCTTTTATCTTTGGTATCCACGACCAGTCTGCTGCACCCCGCATAGCCATGTCGCGTGTACGGCAATGCACAGCTAAGGCAGAAGCGCCTGCTTCTTCCAGCATTTTTGCTGCTTCGATGATAACAATTGAATTTCTGTCCCAGCCGAGACGTGTTTTTACTGTTACCGGAATATTAACGGAATCGACAACAAGACGGGTCATTTCAGCCATTCTGCCGGGATGCTTCAAAAATGCCGCCCCTGCGTCGTTATTAACAACTTTTTTCACCCAGCAGCCGTAGTTTATATCAAGAATGTCAGCGCCTGAGTCTTCCACCATTTTTGCAGAATCAGCCATTGCTTCGGGTCTGCTGCCGAATATCTGAACTGCAACCGGACGCTCTTCTTCAATAATTTCCATTTTCTTCTTCGATTTTTCGGCGTTCCGCACAAGAGCTTCCGAAGCAATAAATTCTGAATATACAATATCCGCTCCCATCCGTCTGCATATCAGACGAAAGGGGAGGTCGGTGATACCTTCCATCGGAGCTAAAATAACTCCATTTTCTATATTAAAATTACCTATTTTCATCTGTTTATTTGATCCCTCCCCAACCCTCCCTTACAAGTAAGGGAGGGAGCAGCCCCCTTATTTATAAGGGGGTTGGGGGATCTCTTCTTTCGGTTTCATTTTTTATTTCAAAAATAATCATCCCCTTGAGTGTTTTCCTTATCATGGATGTTTCATCTGTTTATTTTTCACAACTGTTTCAGATGTCCAACATCTGCCAGATTTTGGACATCTTTTTCTTATTACTGCTGTGTCATTGCGAAGTGCGAAGCGATTAAGGAACCTCCAGCCATTAGTAGATTTTTAGAGATTGCTTCGTGCTGCACGCAATGACATTTATTTTTCAAATAATTATTCCCTTGTGTGTTTCTCCTTCATCATGGACGTTTCATTTAATTAAAATCGTATAATTCTGACAATTATTATAAAAAAAATCCCCGGTTGTGGTTCAGCCGGGGATTATATATTATGCGGCGCTGCATTTTATTTCTTCTTTATTTGGAATGTTTCCTGATAATCTATACACTTCTTAATAAAGAATACGGGATCTTCGGGATAATAACCGTCTTTTTCGATATATACTTTGTATTCAAAAGGAGCGCAGAGATTTTCAAAGAGAACCCATCCGTCTCCGTTAGTTTTTCCTTCGCGGACTACTTTTCCGTCAAGAAATAGTTTAACTGCTGCATTCTCAAGATAAATTCCGCTTTCTTTGTCTTTTACCTTCACTTTGAATCTCGCAGTGCAGCATGTGTCTTTTGCTTCTTCAAGCATTTTTTTGTGAAGCTCCAGAGTGTCGTTACAGCCCATTTCAATACTGAATTCACGGGATTTGTAACCATCTCTAATCATAGAAATTTCGTATTTTCCTTCACATATTTCTTTGAAAACGGCTATGCCGTCAGCATTTGTAATCTGTTTCGTCAAAAGGGTGCCGTTTTGCCGCAGCTTCACATAAACGTTCTTCAGCCTGTCGTTAGTTGTAGAATCATGTGCAATAACGTAAATTACGCCTTCGCAGCATGAATCATTCTTTTCTTTTTCAAGTTCTTTGACGATTTCTTTGGCTTGGTCGCATCCGAGCTCGAAAAGAAATTCAATGTTTTTATAGCCCTCGGCGATGATATCGACGCCGTATTTTCCTTCACAAAGTTTCTCGAAAAAGGCATAGCCTCCTTCAACTTTCTTCTCAGCGATTTCTTTGCCGTCTTTCCAAAGTTTCACTTTTGCTCCATTTAAGACATCTCCGCTTTCCTTGTCTTTAGGGATAATATAAATCTTTCCGCTGCAGCAGGTGTCTTTTTCAGTGCTTTCTGCATAAAGTCTGTATTCAACGGAATCGCATTTTTCAATAATGAATTGCTTTTCAATAACGCGGTAACCGTTTTTTGCAGCGCGTATCCAGTATTCGCCCGGGCATACATTTAAGAATTCGAGGTAACCGCCGCTGTTCGTATATGACTTCCTTATGGTTTTCTTGCCTTTGTTCAATCTGATTTCCACATCGTTCAATGCAGAAGAATCCGAGCTGCTTTTTACCCATACTTTTATTTTCCCGCAGCAGCTGTCATTGTGCATCATTTTCATACGGGCGTTTTTATTATCGCCGTCTTCCGTAAAATCAGATAGTTTTCCTTGAAACTCCACAAACTCAGGATGTGTGATAACGACGCTGACTCTTGAAAGCTCGTCAGGAATACCTGAGAGTTCAAAGGAACCGTCTTCAGAGCTGGTATCTGAGTCAAGAAAATGTTCATTATCGTATGCCTTTATTTCAGCATCGGGAACAGGAATGTCCTGCTCATCGACGATTATTCCTGATATGCTGTTTTCATATTTCTGCTGGGTAGGATCACTTACTTCGTCCTCACAGGAAATAAAAAAAGAAAAAATTAGTAATAAAGGCAATATTTTGTAAAATATTTTTTTCATAATGACTCCCGTTTATTAAACATATACAAATATATCAATATTACAATAAATAGAAATTTCTTTTCTTCAAATGTCTGACCGGATAATACCGTATGGCTAAGGCTTACAATATTTCTGTTCACTTGAAGAACTCAGATAGTCATAGAAACAATAAAAAAATGAATTTGTCACAAAAAAATATATTTAGTGATAATGAATCATGGCTGTTTTCTCATTTTTTTTAATAAAGGGGTATATAAGTGAAAATAAAATTTATGAGGAATAATATTTTTTTGTACATTTGAAAAAAGGAAATTTTAGGTTATTGATATGCTTGAAATTTTGACCGATAAGCTGAAAGAGCAAATGAAATATTATGGAAGATAATGATAAAGTGAAATCGGATTTATCCGCTGAAGTGGATAGACTTAGGAAACAAATATCCGAGATGAGAACTGAATCTGTGAAAACCACTTCATCAGGTATGGATGCAGTATTGCGTGCATTTCAAAACCCGCTGATAAAGTATGCCTTTAGCAATGCCCAGTCTCCAATTCTATTTTTAAAAAAAGATTTCACAATATTCTTAACTAATGAAAATGCAACGGAAATATTTGGTTTTGACAAAGATGAACTAATAGGGAAAAAGCTGAAAGATATTATACATTTCGAGTATGTAAGCAGGTTTTTTAAGGATGCTGACAATCTTTCAAAGAAAAATCACATTGAAACCAATTATGTATTTATCAAAAGGAATGGATCCAAGTTTGAAGCAAAAGTGAGTTTTCAAAGACTTAAAATTGAAAAAAAAGATATTATTGCAGCAAATATCTATTCTGTTGATGCGCTATCGTCAATTCTTGATAAGTTGAAAAAGGAAAACGAAAGATACCTTGATTTTGAAAAAGCATGTGATGCAGCTAACTTTGAAACTGACGAAACAATGACTTTTATTTTTTGTTCGGAGAGAATAAAAAGAATCATTGGTTATAAACCGGAGGAATTTGAAGGGTTGAACTTTTTTGAAATTTTTCATTTGAATGAAAACGAAACCGTTTTAGGAAATATTCGTGATATTTTAAAAGTAAGAAAGTCTATCGATAAGGAAGAGTTAACCGTTCAGACTGCCAAAGGTGAAAAGATTATTGTTGTGGTCAATGCCGTCCCCTTTTTTTCCGAGCAGGGTACTTTCAAAGGATACAGGGGGAGCTTCAGGGATATTTCACACGAATTTGCCATTATTCGCGAAATGAAACTGCTTCGCAAGGAACTTGAGTTACGTGTAAGCGAGCGGACTGCTCAACTGGAAAAGGCTTTGGAGGATTTAAAATATGAAAATGAAGAAAGAAAAAAGGCACAATCGGAGCTGATTAAAGTTAATAAGAAAATCGAAGATTCCAGGGCTGAAATTGTGAGAGAGTCACGAAAACTTCTCGAGCTGAACGAAAAACTCGCCATCAGCGAGCAGAATCTGAAAGAAGCTAATGCTGCTAAAGACAAATTTTTCAGCATTATAGCTCACGACCTGAAAAATCCGCTTCAGTCTATGATTTTGTCTTCTTATCTTTTGGTACAGAATTATAAGACTTTGCCCGATGAAAAACTCGAATTTCAAATTAACACAATTAACAACGCCACAAATCACCTGCATAATCTGCTGGAAAACTTGCTGCAGTGGTCACGTTCGCAAACCGGCAGGATGGAATTTTCTCCCGAGCATATCAATCTCATTTATCTTGTAAAAGAAAGTGCAGCTCTTCTGCAGCCCGGCGCCGATAAGAAGAATATGGAGATTCAGACCAAAGTAGATGACAATACAGTAGTTTTTGTTGACAGTTACATGATAAACACAGTTCTGCGCAATCTAATAAGCAATGCAATTAAGTTTAACAGACAAAACGGTAAAATAATAATCAGGTCTGAAGAAAGAAGAGACGATGTATTAGTTCAGGTTATTGACAATGGAGTCGGCATAACTCCCGATGTTCTCCAAAGGCTTTTCAGGATAGATTATCACCACACTACAAGAGGAACAGCCGATGAGAAGGGTACGGGTCTGGGGCTTATATTATGTAAAGAATTTGTAGAAAAAAACGGCGGTTGGATTGACGTGGAAAGCAGTATAGGCGAAGGTTCCGATTTTAAATTTACCGTCCCTAAAGGAAAAAATATCTAAGAAAAGACCAATGATCTTTGATTTTTAATAATTTAATTGACAACATCGCAATTGGCAACAGGAATGTATATGGAAGAAGGAAAGCGGTTCCTGAGCAAATCGAAAAGAGTCTGTGCCTCTTTTTTATCTCCATTTACACAGTGTATCTGCCCTAATCTTACAATGACTTTTTCCTTTACTGCATCAGGAGCGGAACTGTCGAATATATCTTCCAAAATTGCCTGAGCCTCATTTATCTTGTTTTCAAGGATAAGACATTCGCAGTGGTAGAAAAGTGATTCGTAGCGCAGGGAATCCTCTTTGGCAAATGTTTCGGCGTAAAGACGAAATTTTCCGCAGGATTCTTCGTACCGTTCATTGTCGAAATCTTCTGCAGATTTTTCAAAACGGCTTACAAGGCTGTTATGCGCAGTTACGGGAGATGGCTGCACAATAATAACCGTTGTGTCTGAAAATCTGTCCTCGGAATAATCGGCAGTTTCGTATTCACCGGGGCTTATGCTCGATTCTCTTGTACTTTCGGAAGTGTTTTTTACAGCTTTTGATCTTGTCCTGACAGAGGAGCAAGAGCTTGCTGTGATAATTGTTAACAATAGTAAAAGATATAATATCTGTTTCATATCATTTCGATAAAATGTTGTCAAATTTTCTTTTCAAAAGCTAAATTAGTGCCATTTTTTTGATTTTTTAAAACTAAAAAGGATATATGGCAGCAGCATTATCAGGAAGAAGTATTCTTTTCTTTTCTTTTGCAGTTGTCTGGTCAGCCGTTACTGCCCAAAGAGATTCGTTCTCTTCAACTATCAGAATCAACTCCTGATTTTTAAAATTATATGCAGCATATTTATAATTGGTCTTTCCGGTAAGGGCTATATTTTTTAATTCTTTTGCTTCCAGCCTGAGCAGGTATTCATCGGTCGGGACGAAAGCCAAATCTCTGCCTGTAACTGCCAGGGCATGAGGAAACTGATCGACTGATTTAATATTTGCTATTCCGATTTCCCGGGTATTTTCAATTGCGGAGGTTAAAACGTTGAAAAGGGTTGCAATGGCGGCAGTTTTGTTTTGAAGAGTATCTATCTTTCCATTGCCGGCTGAAAGGCATATAACCTTCCTTCCGCTGTCAGAAACGGCTATAAAAAGCGGTTTATCCTGTACATTAATGACATGCTTTTCCTGCATGTCCCGTGAGTCGATAATTGAAACAGTATTTTCAAGTGTATTTGCAGTGAAAATCTGATTGCCTGCAGCTTCAACTGCTCTTGCCCTGCCGCTTATTTTCACGCCGCTGCAAAGCCTGAAATTGGTCAAATCGATGCAGGACAGAGAATCTGCATTTTCATGTGCTACATAAGCTGTTGTTGCGTTTGGAAAGCAAATATCCGAAGGCATTTTTCCACTTTCGGAAAAATCGATTATAGCTTTTCTTGACAAGTCTTTGTCATCTAATATTTCAATTACATGTGATTCGGGGATAATGACGAAGTAACTTCCGCCAAACAATTTGATTTTTCTTACGGGATAGTTATAAGCAGTATTAAGCATTTCCTGAAAAACATCATTTATTTCAATACTGCCGTCAATGCTGTTAATAACTTTTAATGAGGGAGAGCCGCCGCCTGTAACTACGAAAAACCGGTCTCTGTCTGTTGTATTGTCGATAATAATTTCATCTTCAGAACATGAAACAAGAATAAAACCGGTGAAAATAAATATTAAGATTATTCTTAGCATTACCATATATCCGTAAAAAAATACGTACAAACTAAACTAATAGAAGCATAGTTCATTTAAATATTTTATGAAAAGCTACAGCTTCTCGATTATCTTGTGCATAAGTGTTGTAAGAGAGGGTTCGGCGCTTTCTGCAGCGGCAATAATTTCCTCAATGGCGGCAGGATTTAAAGCGTCAGGATAACACTCATCGGTAATAATTGAAAAGCCGAGGACTTCCATTCCCATATGATTTGCAACTATATTTTCTGGCACTGTGCTCATACCTACAACGTCAGCCCCGATACTCCGCAGAAAACGATATTCCGCACGTGTTTCTAGATTAGGACCCGGTACTGCAGCGTAAACGCCGTTGTACAGCTTTATTTGATTTTCAAGAGCAGTTTCTTCGGCTATTTTGATTAATCTTTTTGAATAGGGTTCGCTCATATCGGGAAAACGCGGACCGAGTTCATTATCATTTATGCCGATAAGAGGATTATCTCCTAAAAGATTTATGTGGTCGTCAATTACCATTATGGAACCTTTCCTGATAAATGGATTCATCGTACCGCAGGCATTTGATATCAGCAGAATTTTTACACCGAGAAATTTCATAACACGAATCGGAAAAGTTATTTGCTGCATGGTATAACCTTCGTAATAATGGAAGCGTCCCTGCATTGCTATTACGGATTTTCCTGCTAACTTTCCGAAAATCAGCTTTCCGGAATGTGATTCGACGGTTGACATGGGGAAGTGTGGTATTTCGCGGTAATCTATCGATATTTCTACTTCGATATCTTTTGCCAGCCCGCCTAATCCCGTTCCTAAAACAATGCCCAGCTCAGGCTGAGACTGTGTTTTAAGGCGTATTATCTCTACTGCTTCGTTGATTTGTTCCTTGAGTTCTGTTGTTTTGGACATAACAGCCATTATAATTATTTAACATAACGTTTTCATAAAATTATCAAATGCAAATATATACAAAGCTGTGATGTGAAATGAAAAAAACTGAGTACTTTTTTAAATTGTATTAATTATTTTTGTAGATTTATTTTGAAAATTTTACATAACTGAAAAAGATGTCCGGCATCTTAGCATTTTGAACATCCTGCGTGATAATTATGAAAAAGTCAATAAAAATACACTTCACGGATTTTTGGCAGACCTTTAAGCCGGACGACAATATTTTTTATAATTTTTTGAAGAAGCATTATAATGTAATTCTTTCGCCGGAGAACCCGGAATATCTCATTTTCTCTGTTTTCGGCACTAAATTCGAAGAATATAACTGCACGAGAATTTTATTTTCAGGTGAGAACATATCCCCGGATTTTTTAAAATGCGACTATGCTTTTTGCTTTTCTCTGCCGGAAGGCAGCCGCCGCATCTACCGCCTGCCTCAGTATTACCAGTACGGCGATATGAAAAAACTTACAGAGCAGCCTGATTACGAAAGGATATTAAAAGAAAAAACGAAATTCTGCAATTTTGTTTATTCCAATCCGAGCTGCAGAAAAAGAAATGAGTTTTTCAAAAAGCTTTCGAAATACAAAAAAGTAGATTCGGCGGGCAGGTTTATGAACAACACAGGGAGCTATCTGCCCGGCGGGCATCTTGCAAAGCGAGAATTTCTAAAGCCTTATAAGTTCACTATAGCTTTTGAAAACGTGGAAGCTCCTTTTTATACATCAGAAAAGATTTTCGAGGCTATGTATGTAAACAGCATACCGGTTTACTGGGGCAATCCGTTCGTCCATATCGACTTCAATCCGAAAAGCTTTTTGAACTACTACGATTACGGCAGCGAAGAAGCATTAATAGAAAAGATAATTGAGCTTGATAAAGATGATGATAAATACATTCAACTCTTAAAAGAACCTTTTTTCCATAATAACGAAGTAAATGAGTTTGTAAAAGAAGAAAGTATTCGGAGACAGTTTGAATATATTTTTAATAATGAAATCGAACCTGTCTCTGCAAGCTCTCCGGTTTTCAGAGGAAGCCGCTTTTCAAGAACGTTAGCGCTTCAGAAAATCAGGGCTGAAAACAGGATAAAAGACCTTTTTCTAAAAGCCAACAGATTCTCGTATGACAAGTTAAAAGTGAAATATTTAAAGATGATACACGGGCGCTCGCATTGATTTAAATCTTTATCACTACCCCGGAAAGCCGCCTTTGCGGCAGGACGATAACCGCATAGTAAGAGCCTGCGGGCAGATTCTCCGCGTTTATCCTTGCTGAGTACCTCTGCCTTGCTACGGAACCGAGGCGCTCCCTCTGCAAAAGCACTCCTCGCATATTGTACAGCTCCAGTACAGCCTCGCCGTACCCGCCGGATTCAAAAGAAAGATTGAAATAATCGCCGACGGGGTAATTGAGTCTTATTTGATATAGTCTTTCAATATATCGTAAAGTTCAGGGATTTCATCCCTTGCGATATTCCATACAATATCTATGTTTACACCAAAGTAATCGTGAATAAGCACATCTCTTGTACCTGATATGTCTTTCCATGGTATATCCGGTAAATCGTTTTTCTTTTCATCAGACAATAATTTTGCAGCTTCCCCTAAAATTTCAATATTCCTGATAACTGCATCTTGCGTTTTTATGTCGCTTAAAAAATCTGAATAGTCTGATTTTGATGTATAGAGAATGATCCTTTCCATTGCTTGGAAGATATCCCAAAGTATTGCTTTATCCTCTCTTTTAGACATATAGAAGATTCCTTCTAATGTCTTCGGCAATTTCTTTGACGGGGATATTATTTAGTCCTTCCGGCGTAATTACATCAACTTTTTTACCGGTAATTTCTTCAAGGAAACTGACAAGTTGATTAAATTTAAATCCTACCGGCTTGCCAAACTCAACAAATAAATCGATATCGCTTTTTTCTGTTATTTTGTCATTTGCAGCCGATCCGAAAACAGCAATTTGTGAAACCCCGAAATTTTCTTTTATTTTTTCGAGGTTCTCACGAATTATTAATAATATGTTTTCTCTATCTAATTTCATTATTATCAATGTTATATAAAAAAAATTACATTTTAAGAATGAAAACTCATATTAAAATAATGAATTTTTAGATTATTTTCAAAAACATTATTCTTACAGGCTGTTTTTCGATTGTATAAATACTATAAGAAACAAAGATGCCTTTATATTGATTTTCATAAAATCATAATTTTTATAATTCCCTTCACAAATGAGGAATTAACGTATATGTTCTTATGCTTTAATCAAACAAAGATTGTCAAACATAATACAACAATTTTCCAAGAATAAATCAATGCTTTATCACTACCCCGGAAAGCCGCCTTTGCGGCAGGACGACAACCGCATAGTAAGAGCCTGCGGGCAGATTCTCCGCGTTTATCCTTGCTGAGTACCTCTGCCTTGCTACGGGACCGAGGCGCTCCCTCTGCATAAGTACCCCGCGCATATTGTAAAGCTCCAGAACAGCCTCTCCGTACCCGACGGACTTAAAAGAAAGATTGAAATAGTCGCCGATGGGGTTAGGGAATATTTTTAAGTCATCTCTGCCCTTAAAAACTTCCTCCGAAACGCTTACTTCTTCGTCGGTGTATTTGAAGATTTTCTTCCACATGTCCGTTACAGCATACATACAATTATGTGATACTGCTTTTATATCGGGTAAAAATGCCTTAAAAGTACTATATGTTACCGATGAATCCCTTATCCATGTCTCTCCGCCGTCATAAGTTCTCCAGAAGTTATGATAATAATCAGAATAGGCAACTGCATTCTTATCATCGAATATTTCGATTTCGTCAATTCCCCTGTGCGGGTAAATTAGAGTATCCAGTTTGTTTTCCCAAGTAAAACCGCCATCGGTTGTTTTATAAATTGTGGATGCATAATGTCCGTTGCTGCCGATAAAACCGCCTGCAAATCCAGTCTTTTCGTCTATAAAGGATATGGTTGCCAGTCTGTAATCAAAATCGGTAATAAACTTCCATGTATTTCCTTTATCAGATGAGTGTAATAAATAATTATCGAATTCTTTTTTATAACCAAGCAGATACATCTTATCTGCACTAACCATAAAAAATCTCCTAATTAATGGGTCATCATAATCTTGTATATTAGTTTTTATTTCTTTTTTATTCCACTGTAAACCACCATCATTAGTTTCAAAAAACTCAAACGGAGTTATAAAAACTCCGTTCGACTCATCTATCATATTAATATGAAAATTTAAGTACATATTAGGCTTTCTATTTATATCAACTCTGTGTCTCTTCCATGTCTTGAGCTTATCTGTAGAGCGCCAGTAATACCCGCTGTCGCACAAAGCAATACAAAGATTTTGGGAAGGATATGATACATCATAGACTCTGGCAGGATGATAATACTTAACTTCACCGTTTATAGTGTCGCGTCTCATGTGATCGTAAAGTGTGTTCTGCCATGTTTTCCCGCCATCGTGAGTAATCCTGTTCATTGGTTCCAGAAAAGAAGCATTGCCCACGGCAATGCAGTTATTACAGTCGTAACAGTCTATAGCCCAATAGGAATAACCTACAGAATCACCACGATTGTCAATAAAAGCGTACCTGTCAACAGTGATCCATTTTCCTTCTTTACATAAGGCGGTAATCGGTAAAATCAATAATATTATTAATATCCTCAGCATATATACCTCATTTGACTATTACAATTTTATCTGTCTTATGAATAATATTATCCTTTGATATTTTTAAAAAGTAAACACCTGTTCTAAGATTTGAAATATCAATCTGCTTGTGATTAAACTCATTTTCAAACTTGAATTCATTATTATATACTTTAATACCAGATATATTGTAAACTTCAAATTTGTAATATCCGTTTGCAGTTTCCAAAGCCGATACACTAATTACAAAAGATTTGTTATCAAATAATATACGGAAGTCATTTTTGTTAGATTTTATTTTTTCGCCTATACTTTTCCTGTAGGGGAAATCACCGCATATTGCATAACAATCCGGGTCCCACTGGGAACAGTCATTAATATAAGAATCATCATGCAGCAATGTATATTCAATATCACCGCCGTAATTACATACCCTGTAAGTTTTTCTGCAGCAGTATTCCATATCGCATTTTGTAATCCTATTCCAAATATCTTTCCAGCAGGCGGCGCTGATAAATCTCCAGTGGTCTTCACATTCACCGATATCCGGTTGCTCTAGAGGTCCGTAATTAAAAAGATGATCGAGGGCATACTGAAAGAGCTGCTGAGGATCCCAGTAAAGGCAGTTATTGCATGCCTGTGCCCATTCCGAATAGTCAATTTCATTTATTCTGTAGTCTTTATAAATAATACCGTCGCATTCGCATGCACGATAAGAATAATTTACTTTAAAATGACATTCGGGGCATGTTTCATTCCAAAAGGGAAGTGTTATTTCATCAGTATCCCATGCACATTTATCACAAGGAACCGGGCAGCCGTTCAAATTCAAATCACACATTATTTCACCGCCTGGACAGTTCATAGGACTGGTGGAGCAGTCATAAATCGGGTTACTGCTTCCGAAATATAATGTTTCATTGACATCTTCCATTACAGTGACATTTCCGTCTTCATCATAACAAACTCTTAACCAGGTTGCGCAGCAATATTCATTTGAACAAGGAACATATATTCCGTTATTGTTTAAATAGCAGGCTCCCAAAGTAACTCTATGATTCCAGTCCATACAATCACCCCATTCTTCTTCAAAAAAATCATTATGCTCATTAAATTTAATTTTAAGAAAATCCCTGATTATCTGTGTTTTATTGTTAAGAAAGCACTCATAACATCCAGATCCTCCGAATGAGTTTATACCAACTATTTGCACGTCGTAAATAAGGACATGACAAGTAATGAATCTGTCATAATAAGTAAAAGTAAAACTACAGCTTGGATCACAGCTTAAAGGCGGATTGAAGTTGTTTGAAGTAAGGGTTAGTGTGTAAGGTCCTTCCCATGGGACTATGCATCCGTCGCTCGGGCTTTTAAAGTCAGTTTCACACGGCATAGTTGTTTCCGCTGGGGTCGAAGCATAACCCCTTACCCCGCAAATAAATAAATAAATAAATAAATAAATAAATAAATAAATAAATAAATAAATGTG